>JAPOTI010000082.1 GCA_026709265.1 Paracoccaceae bacterium
CCCGCGCCTGCGGGCGGCCCGGCATCAGGACGGAATCATGGGGGTGAGCAGTTACCTTCTTGCTTTTGTTGAGGGCTGTGCCCCTTCGGAACTTCAGTTCAGTTCTCAGAAGATCGTGATTGAATATCGCGACAAGCGCGAGAGAGATAATCAGATCCTGCTCGATTTGCCTTGGCTCGGCCCACGGTGCAATCAAGCTCCAAGCTGTGATGTTGGTTTTTGGAATCATTGTTCATCGACCTCAATTTGGCGGCGGACAACGATGTGCCAACGTGCGTTTCGCTCTCGCTCATCGTAGGACGTGACTGCATTCGCTTCTCCAGGATCAAGCTCGACCCATGGCACATTGTTGTTTCGGATATGCCTCTCCAAACCGGATGCAATCTCGTCATGCCCCAGATGCTCAAGAATATATTTAAGGCGTTAGACGACAGACCGCTCAAAGCTCGGCGCCAGTACATCGAACTCGATCGGGTCAATATAGACGGCAAGCTCATTAAGAACGCTTGCCGCATGATCAACGCCACCGCTCGTATGGGTATAACGGATCAAATCCAACGCAGTGAGCGCTGGCGAAGACACCCGCATCGAGCCAGTGTCGGTCTTTCGTTGCTCGACGCCTTGCCCTACGCTTTCAATGTCCTTGCGGAAATAGAAGGCGAGTTTTGAGCGTCCGCCCCGGATGGGTTTCCACTGCCGATCAGTGACGACCTGGAACTCCATGACCGCTTGATGAGATGCCCCATGGAGCTCTGCGGCTTTCAGGAGCGCCACATAGTAAGGTCGCCCCGCATCCTTCATCATAGCATCGATGTACCAGGTTAGTGGTGGTGCCCCCCGTATGCGTGATCAACGCAAGAGATACTCGACTTAGGCAAGTCCAGTGAAAGCTTCATCTGCTTACGCAGAATTCCCGCGTAAGCACCGAACGTCGAGGGTGCCGATTTTTAAGTTTTTGAAAAATATGAAGAAATGGCGCACCCGAGAGGATTCGAACCTCTGACCTCTGCCTTCGGAGGGCAGCGCTCTATCCAGCTGAGCTACGGGTGCACACCGTTCGCGAGATGCTTACGCGAGATTTTCGGCCCATTGAAGAGCGAACCCGATATCCGCTCAAGCCGTTGTTGAGTCACTTCTTTCTTCCGGCACCTTTCGCTATCGCCAGACTTGACATCCGCCTTCGGAGGCGAACACTCTATCCAACTGAGCTACGGGACCACATGCCAATAATTGCGGATTGTATCTTACCTTGCAGTTGACACCATGTCATTCTTAAAGTTGTACCACATTTCAATTCATTGAAACCGAAAACCCGTATGCTTTGGGTGGGTCGAAGGGATCCCGCTTGAAATCTGGCATCAGAATGTCAATCGGCACCACATATTCGGTAAAACAAACCCATCCTGTGTCGGTTCTCATCTCCGATCGCTGATTCAACCGATTGGTTTTTTGAAGGGTTTGGTTTGTGGGGTGGAATGTCGATTTCTCCCGGGGCATGTAGACCCCACGGGCAACACCTCCTGCCAGCAGACCAGGGAATTTGCTGTGGTCTTTTGGAAAGAGAATTGATCACGCGTTGCCATTGTCTGATTCTGATCTGGATTTGTGAATAGCGGTCGCCCGGTTTTGATCGTCAGACTATTCTGTATATGCGATCCCTTCGGACCCGTCCTCGCTGGCAAGGCGCGCGAGGTAACGCGCGTAATCACTATTCGGGCAATGCTGGCTCAATCGTATGAGTTGTCGCTGATTGATCCAGCCATTGTCAAACGCAATCTCTTCCGGAACGAGCACCGAATGACGCTGATTGCGCTCAATGGTACGCACATGAATGGCCGCCTCAAACAAACTGTCGGGCGTCCCCGCATCATACCAGGCAATACCGCGACTCAGTTTTTCGACCCGTAATCTACCGGCATCCAGATAGGCCTGGTTGACATCGCTGATTTCAAGTTCGCCACGGTCGCTGGGTTTGAGCCGAGATGCCAATTCGATCACTTGATTGTCATAAAAGTACAAACCCGTAACAGCCCAATCCGAACGGGGGTTTTCAGGTTTTTCCTCAATTCCATTCGGACGGCCTGCGGAGTCAAATGTCACGATTCCGTAGCGCCGCGGATCAGCAACCTGTGTTGCAAAGACCATTGCGCCGTCAACCGTCTCTGCTGCGCGGCGCATGATGATGGGTAATCGGCTGCCGATAAAGACATTGTCACCCAATGCAAGTGCACACGACTCACTGCCGATGAAATCCGCGCCGATCAAAAATGCTTCGGCAATCCCGCCGCGCGGATCTCGCTGTTCGAGATACGAGAGCGACATACCCCAGCGTGACCCGTCACCGAACAAGAGTTCATAAGAATCCCGGTCGCGTGGATGGCAGATCAGCAGGATCTCGCGAATTCCGGCGAGCATCAAGACACCAACCGGGTAATAGACCATCGGTTTACTATAAACCGGCAACAGACATTTGCTTGTCGATACGGTCATCGGATAAACGCGCGAGCCCAATCCTCCGGCAATCACGATTCCCTTGCGGACATGCTCTGTCAAAATTTCAGGCCGTGTTTGGAATTGCAATGACCGCTCTCATCACGCGAACAAATCTCGGCAAACGCGCAATCCTGCCAGCAATCGATCCACCTCGTCCCTGGTATTATACAAGGCAAATGAGGCACGGCAGGTGGCCGTCAACTGAAAAAACTCCATCAGTGGTTGCGCACAGTGATGCCCTGCCCGCACCGCAATACCTTGTTGATCCAGGATGGTCGAAATATCGTGAGGATGCGCCGCACCTTCCAGAACAAAGGAAAAAATAGCCCCTTTGTTGGGTGCCACCCCCTGCTGAATTATCCATGGCTCCTTGGCAAACTCCTGAGATGCATAGGCAGCAATCTCGGCTTCGTGAGAAGCGATCCTCGTCATTCCCAGCGATTGCAAATAATCCAGAGCGGCTCCAAATCCGATCATCGGTACAATCGGCGGGGTTCCTGCTTCCAGCATCAGCGGGGGATCAGCATAGGTAATTCGCTCTCGGCCCACCTCACGAATCATGGACCCTCCGCCTTGGAACGGCTGCATCTCACGCAACCGTTCACGTCGCGCATACAGGGCACCAGACGCTGACGGACCATAGAGCTTGTGACCCGTGAGTGCAAAAAAATCACAGTCAAGATCGCGGACATCGACCGAGCCATGGACCGATGATTGTGAGCCATCAACCAGCAATGCGATTCCCCGCTCATGCGCCATTCTTGCAATTGACTTAATATCGATCCAACTCCCCAAAACGTTGGACATATGACTGAGTGCAATCAGGCGGGTTGCCGGTGAAATCGCCTCCTGTATCCTCTGTGGATCCAGTATTCCCTGAGATGTTGGTTCGACCCAGACCAGCTGGACTCCCCGATGTTCACGCAGAAAATGCCATGGAACGATATTGGCATGATGTTCAAGCACTGAAAGAATGATTTCATCACCGGATGTAAGATTCGGCAAGCCCCAGCCATAGGAGACGATATTGATGCTCTCGGTACTCCCGGTGGTATAGACGATTTCATCATCATATCCGGCATTGATGAAGGTACGGATTTTACTTCGAACTTCTTCGTAATGTTCAGTGGCCAGATTCGACAGATAATGCAGGCCGCGATGCACATTCGCATATTCTTCGCCATACGCTCGAGACATCGCCTGCAACACATTCCTGGGTTTTTGTGCAGACGCAGCATTGTCGAGATAAACCAGCGGTCTGTTGTTCACTTCCCGCGAGAGAATCGGAAAATCCTCTCTGATCTTATTGACATCATATGGTTCGGACATGGTCATGCAGGCGAAACTACAGATACCACAAAAAGCAAGAAAATGGACATGGCGAACATTCCGAGCAACATCACACCAAGAACTTTGGCCGCCGACTGAAATCCGTGCAAAACAGTCACGAAATTCGCGTAGAGCCAAAAAAACAGGAATAGTGGTATGGCCGTTGCAAGACTGACAAGCAATGCACCAAATCCTCCGAGAAACGGCATTGCCGAAAGTACAGCAACAAACAATAGCTGAATGATTTGGCAAATCGCGAGGACAATATCCAACCAACAAATGACCAGCACGGTCTGTTGGAACGTTCCCGTTCCGCCAAAGAGCCTTCCGACGAAATATGTTGCGACGGTCATCACAACAAAACTCAAGACCTGCAATCCAATAAGCGAACGCGCCGAAACCTGAATCTCTTGATTAACGAGATTTCCCAGTATGATGGCGATCGCGCTGAGCACAAACACCAGTGCGGCAAGATGCACCAATCCAGATGACGTAACCTGCGACTTTAGCAGGAAATGCCCGCCGCGCTTCGGAGATACGACAGAAAAAAAAACCAGACGGGAAAAAAGTTCGATCATGGTCTCATTCAACGAGATAATGGGCGAGACACGCTCGTCGGAGCAGGAACAAAGATTCCTGCAAAAAAAGATACGACATCATGACCTGCCTGATATCGCTTCGCGCAATCCACTTGCCCAGAATAACAAAAAAATCATCCCCGTCAGGGCAGAGAGAGGCCAAAGAATGATAGCAGATTGAGTCAAAACGCGGACCAACCCAAGGACCATCATTGATGGTACTGATGCAAGAAGGGCCCAAAACAATGCCACACGCGAGTCTCTCCAAGCCAGTCGGCGATTTGTTACCCGAATGGCGAGGCCAGCGACCGCAGAAAGAAAGTAAAAGAAAAGCGGAGCAAACACCAGTGCCCCAATTAACCGTGCCGAGGCCACAGCATCAAATGGCAGGTGACTTTCGCCGTTAGCGACAAAGCGCAGCATCTCGGGAAGCTGAATAAAAAAAAGCAGCAAGCAGGCCAGGATCAGATAACAGAATGCCTGCCCTTCACTCACTGTCTCTGTGAGGCGCTTACGCGCAACGAAACGCGGGCGCAGATGAAACGCGACAATATCAGCCAACGCAGACATCAGACCGCCTCGGCGAATCCAGACGCTGCCAGGTCGGTCAGCTTTTCAACAAGATACGCGTCTGCAACTTCTTCAATAGCTTCAGCGACAAAGGCCAAAGCCAAAATCTTTTCCGCTTCCGCTTTGCCAATTCCACGCGAGCGAAGATAAAACATCGCTGCTGCGTCGACTCCACCAGACGTCGAACCATGCGAACAAGCGACGTCATCTGCGTATATTTCGAGTTCAGGCTTGGCCAGAAACTGCGAATGACCATCGAGCAACAAGCCCTGACTCAGTTGATAGCCATCGGTTTTCTGTGCACCTGGACGCACCAGTATTTTTCCTTGAAACACCGCCTGCGCACCGTGTCGCAAAACTTTCTTGAAGACTTGACGACTCTGACAGGCCAACCCTTCATGAACGATCAACACTGTATCATCATGATGAGTTCCGCTGCCGCCCACAACGGCTCCAGCCAGGCTTGTCTGCGATCGATCTCCTGACAATTTGACGATCGATTCGTTACGAATCCATGGCGTGTTCAAGGACAGGTTGAACAGGTTAAAACAACCGTCCTCCTCAACCTCGGCAAACACTGAACAGACACCCTTCAAGGCCGCCCCACCAGTCCCATCGATTGCGCGTACGAGATCAAATGTCGCACCTTTTCTCACGCGAATCTCAAAGACGATATTGGACCAGGAACTGTCAATGCCTGACTCGACGATACGTAAATGTGAATTGGGACAGACATCAATCACATGATGCAGGATTGACTCTCCGGAAACTTGATTGGGCCTGTGTACAATCTGCAGAGTAGCTTGGCCGTCTGCCGGACATTCAATCACAAGCCCACGTGAAGCTATACATGTATTGGCGGCTGCCAAAGGGCGTGGAATGACAGCATGCGCCTCACCCTCCAACCGCCCGAAAAGATCAATGGTTTCTCTGGAAGCCGAATTCATCGCGTCAACAAGATTAAACATGCGCACTGACTGCGAGTCATGCGGCTCCTTTTGAGGCCAATGAAAGTTCCCACCCTCGTGGACCACGAGACAGGCATCTTCCAGCAAAGCTGGTACAAATCGTGGTTCCGGCGGGTTAACCTCCCACGGGCGCAAGAATATCTGCGGATCAGTGTATTTCCAGTACTCATCCTGACGTCTTGGAAGACCCAGTTCCCCCAGGCGCGCCTCAGCTTCGCTGCGTGCAGTCAACAGTCGTTGTGGTAATGCAACTTCTATCGACGGCGCAAAGCGCGACAGATATGCCCCGATATCAGCTGAAACAGGCGGCATCAGCCGGTCGCCCCGGTCATCGTACCGTATCCTTCAGTCTCAACTTTTAAGGCAAGTTCCGGACCACCGGTTTCGACGATTCGGCCCTTCGCCATAATATGGACATAGTCAGGTTTGATATGGTCCAGAAGTCGCTGATAATGCGTGATCAGCACAATCGCCCGGTCAGGGTTTCGAAGATTATTCACACCCTCAGAAACCTGGCGCATTGCATCGACATCCAGCCCTGAATCTGTTTCATCAAGAATACACATGCGCGGCTGGAGAACTGCCATCTGCAAAATTTCGTTGCGTTTCTTTTCACCACCAGAAAACCCGTAATTCACGGGTCGCCTGAGAAGGTCAGGGCCGATTCCGAGATGCTTTGCGCGCTCTCGTGCCAAACGCAGAAAGTCGGCAGCAGAGACGGGTTCTTCGCCCCGCGCTTTGCGCTGTGCATTCAGGGCGGTACGAAGAAAAGTCATATTTCCAACACCCGCGATTTCGACCGGATACTGAAAGGCGAGGAACAGTCCGGCGGCGGCACGCTCTTCAGGCTCCATCTCAAGCAGGTTTTCACCATCCAGAAGTACGACGCCATCAAGAACCTCATAACCCTCCCGACCCGCGAGAACATATGACAGGGTGGACTTTCCTGATCCATTGGGTCCCATAATTGCATGGACTTCACCAGCCGAGACCTCCAGATCGACCCCCTCAAGAATTGATCTCTTTTCGTCTTCTAGCTGCGCATGCAAATTGCGAATTGTAAGCATAGGGAACCTCAACTGGTAAAGGAAAATGTGGGAAGCAATATGATTTCAGACAGTCCGCAGGACGCGTCCCGCTGGCAGCATTGAATCAATCATCTGCGTTGCCGAAATAGTCAAGTTGTGCTGAAACCTGTCCAAAAAATTTTCAATTGTGTCGACGGAAGAACCATTCCTTCTCTGCAACGCACTCGGATCAATCCCGCATCAGGCACAATCGTCATATCTCTTCCTGACAGATTTCTTTCCCTGCCGTCTTTTCGTACTGTCAACCGACCGACCCTTCCAGGGAAATCGCCACCAATTGCTGCGCCTCCATGGCAAATTCCATGGGCAATTCCTGCAACACTTCCCGGCAAAAACCATTCACCACAAGTGCCACTGCTTCTTCCTCGTCCATACCTCTCTGGCGACAGTAGAAGAGTTGATCCTCGTCCACCTTTGAAGTTGTGGCCTCGTGTTCAACCCGTGACGTACTGTTACGCATCTCAATGTAAGGGACCGTATGGGCACCGCATTTGTCGCCAATCAACAAACTGTCGCATTGGGTGTAGTTCCGACAGTTGGAAGCTTTGGGGTGCATGGAAACCAGACCCCGATAGGTATTCTGGGCCTTCCCTGCCGATATCCCCTTGGAGACAATGCGGGAGCGCGAATTGCGGCCGAGATGGATCATTTTGGTCCCGGTGTCGGCTTGTTGACGATTGTTGGTTATCGCAATCGAGTAAAACTCGCCATGGCTCTCGTCACCACGCAAAATGCAGGATGGATATTTCCAGGTCACCGCCGAACCGGTTTCGACTTGCGTCCACATCACGCGCGACCGCGCCCCGCGACAGTCCGCACGTTTGGTCACAAAATTATAAATTCCCCCGTTGCCGTTTTCGTCACCGGGATACCAGTTTTGAACAGTGGAATACTTGATTTCTGCGTCATCAAGCGCAACAAGCTCGACCACCGCAGCGTGTAGCTGCGCGGTATCCCGCTGCGGTGCCGTGCAGCCTTCAAGATAGCTGACATAAGAACCTTTGTCAGCAATAATCAATGTGCGTTCAAACTGACCTGTATCCTTTGCATTGATACGAAAGTAGGTGGAAAGCTCCATTGGACAGCGAACGCCGGGTGGAACATAAACGAATGAACCGTCAGTAAAGACTGATGAATTCAGAGTCGCAAAATAATTGTCTGTAACAGGGACCACAGAACCCAAATACGCCTTGACAAGTTCAGGATGTTCACGCACCGCTTCTGACATGGAGCAGAAAATGACCCCTGCCTCTCGTAATTCCTTTTGAAACGTGGTTCCAACAGAGACGGAATCAAAAACAGCATCAACAGCCACGGGGCGCCCGGCTGCAGGAGCTTTCTCCGCACCTTCAACACCGGCAAGGATTTCTTGCTCACGCAATGGAATACCGAGTTTTTCATAAGTCTCAAGCAGCTTTGGATCGACATCGTCAAGCGATTTCGGACGCGTCTCGAAACTCTTCGGTTTCGCATAGTAATATTGGTTCTGATAGTCGATCTTCGGATAATCAACCATTGCCCACGCAGGTTCGCGCAGTTCTGTCCAACGACGATACGCACCGAGTCGCCAGTCCGTCAGCCATTCCGGCTCATCATTCTTGCCGGAAATAAGACGAACGATATCTTCGCTCAGCCCCTTGGGTGCATAGTCAGTCTCAATGTCGGTCTCCCATCCGTGCCGATAGGGCGCACCAACGCCTTCAACTTTCCTCACTGTCTCTCGATCAACGCCTTCGCGAAGCGCAACCTCTTCTTGCTCGGACATATCCAATCCCTTTCTAGCCCGACCCGATTGCATGACGCAATCGTGACCACTGGACAACAAAATTTTCGAGTTCATTCAGGCTTGTTGATGGTCCAATAGACAGGCGTAATGCACAATCCGCGAGGTCTGAAGAGACTCCCATCGCGTGCAATGCATTCCTTGATCTCAACTTTCCCGACGAGCAGGCCGCACCAGCTGATACCGCGAATCCGTGTAAATCCATTACCATCACCTGCGTGACCCCTTTCCAGCCAGGAGTTGTGAAACATGTCGTGTTCGGCAAACGCTGTTCATACTCTGCATATATAGTTATGTCCTGCGCCGCCTCCTTCAACATATTGTCCAATTTATTTCTAAGAGATTCAACCTCTTCCCATCTTCCCGAATTCAGTTCCCCCAGAGCCTCTTCGGCAGCGGCACCAAATCCGGCAATTCCGGGTAGATTTTCAGTTCCCGCACGACGATTGAATTCCTGCCCGCCGCCCTGCAACTGGGCGCGCAACTCGCCGATAGAATTGCAAATAACCGCCCCAACACCTTTCGGAGCCCCAATTTTATGTCCCGAAACAAAGGCGTAGTCCGCTGCTGCAATCTCTGCTTTCACATCAATTTTTCCCAATGCCTGAGTTGCATCAGTCACCCGAATTCCATCGGTCAGTTGCTGCAATCGACCAGTTTCGCTGTTCGCAATCTGCACCGTTGATTCATTTGGATTGGAAACGGAAATATGCCCGGTCGAATCGACGGGTAAACAGCTTTTTGTCCATGCCAACACGGCAGGGTGTTCAACCGGTGCGGATTTCAGATCCCGATCGGCCAGCAGGAGGGAAGCGGCTTCCGTCGCTCCGGAGGTAAAGACCAGGCGATCGGGTTCAACACCACACAAATTTGCCACCTGACGACGGGCTTTCTCGACAATCGCCCGCGCCTGGCGACCTTCCTGATGCGCTGATGACGGATTTCCGACACAGTCCAGAGCTTCACATGCCGCCTGTCCCGCTGACTTGCGTAGCGGCGCTGTCGCGTTCCAGTCAAGATAGACGCGTGCCGCCATCATTCATCGACGATGCTCAATATATTGGGCACTGCCGGACAGGGTGCCAATTTATTCTCGACAACATCGGCAAGGCTGACCTGGTGCAAAAAGACATAGACATTCGCAGATAGTCCCTCCCACAAACGGTTGGTGAGCGACTGCGCCTTGGTGCCGGAGGTCCCTCCCATGGCCGCATCGACGCGACCGATTCCAACCCGCTCGTCGACGGCCTGTAAAATCGCGACAATCTTGATTTCTTTTGCATCTTGCGCCAGCTGGTAACCGCCGTTTGGCCCGCGCACGGATTGTACGAGTTTGGCGCGCCGAAGTTTCACAAAAAGCTGTTCCAGATAGGCGGTTGAAATCTGCTGACGCGCCGCTATCGTTGTGAGCGGCATTGTCACGCCCTGACCCGCGAGGGCAAGGTCAGCCAATGCCACCATCGCGTATCGCCCTTTAGTGCTTAGTTTCATATGCGCTGCCAAATGCGTTGACGCTTCGCAGGTTGCCAAATAAGATAGAAATTCTTGTACTTTTGACCAGCGAAACGGTAGAATAGTCGTAATTTCTAAATTTCATCTGGTCAAGACAATACGAAACAACACAACTGATTCAGAGGGCAGAGCCGCACATGTCAGAGGTTATTTTCTCAGGGGCAGAAGGTCGGCTCGAAGGGCGATATCATCCGCAGCCAAAGACAGAAGCACCGATTGCGCTGATTCTTCATCCCCATCCGGCATACGGCGGGACGATGAATAACAAGGTTGTCTACAAACTCTATTACAGTTTCTACCGACGAGGATTTGCCGTCATGCGGTTCAATTTTCGTGGAGTTGGACGGAGTCAAGGACAATCTGACGCACTTGAGGATGGTATTGGCGAATTGTCAGATGCCGCCGCCTCTCTGGATTTCCTGCAGGCACGCCACCCCAATTCAAAAATATGCTGGGTTGCCGGATTTTCCTATGGAGCGTGGATCGGCATGCAACTGTTGATGCGCCGTCCCGAAATCGGTGGATTTATTTCGGTCGCACCGCCCGCCAATATGTTGGACTTTACCTTCCTCGCACCCTGCCCGTCATCAGGTCTGATCGTCAATGGGACCGATGACACAGTTGCAACACCTGAATCCGTACTCGAGTTGGTCAAAAGACTACAGAACCAACGCGGTATCGTCATTCACCATCGTCAAATCGAAGGTGCCGGTCACTTTTTTGAAGGTGAGTCGATGGCCAAGCTTGAATCGGTCGTGAATGGCTATATCGCCTCACGCAACCAACCGCGGCGGGCCCGAGTCAAACAGATATGAAATTTGTCGGTTGGCTTGAAAATCCACGGGGGTTATAGCGGCCCGGTGTAACTATTCAGGTTCTTGCCCGGCGACAATCGTTATCTGCCAGCATTCCGTTTGACAATGTGTGCCGTTTCCCCATAGGTCCACCAACCAAGACGGCTGAAGCTGCGGTGACAGGCAGCGGACAGGGTAGGCAGGCATCCCGTGTCAGGAATGATCGACGATCTTGATTCATTGGCCACCCGGGTCTCCGACCTGACGGCGGCACTCGCGGAACGCGATGCCGTGGGCCCGGTTACTCATTTCCCCCGAGAATACAGAATTCTCAATCTTGGAAACCTATCCCGGTGACGTGTGGAGTCTACCTGGAAACGGCAACATGTGACAACTCTGTGACACATGGGCCTGCCTTGATGGACGCGCTTGAACCCAATCCAAAATGTTCAAGATCTTGGGAACATCTCAAGTTTCATCGACCATATATCCAGCGTGCCCTCTCTTCAAAAGCGGTCACGATCTTCTGCGATGCCCGCCAAAAAAACACACCTGCCAGCATCTCCAGGACTCTTGTCTTGAATTCATAAGCTGTTTCAAATTCCACGAGCGAAGTGCCATCATCACGCTCCCTAAATGTCCACTGACTGCGGAAAAATTTGAAAACGCGTTCGAGATATCGGATCTCAATTGTGGATTTGTCACTCGAAAGAACCGCTTGCGAAAGAAAACTCTCCTGCAACGACTTGAACGAAACCACCATTTCGGAGCGAATCTCGGTTCCAGTCGGATGTGGCGAACGCGAAATGACACGCACGTTTGTACACCATGGTATGAATTCAGGATAGGATTCGACGTCAGCAACGAGGTCGAACATCTGATCCGCTGAATATGGCAAGATCCGCACTTCTTCATGCCGCCGCATTGCCTGCTCCTCAAGACATTCCGAGATGTCGATATCCCGGGATGCACCCGAAAAAACCCGACTGTCGCCAACGCACTCCGCGCCGCCCATCGGCTTTATCCACCTGTCTGTATTCTTCTCGCCTGTTGCAAACGACGGAAATCATCGTCGGCATGATAGCTTGACCGCGTCAAAGGAGATGCTGAGACCATCAGAAATCCCTTGCCGAGGGCCAGCGATGTCAGGTCTTCAAATTCTTCTGGCGACACAAACCTGTCAACCGCAATATGCTGTGGCGTCGGCTGCAGATACTGTCCAATCGTGAGAAAGTCGACATTGGCTGCACGCAAGTCGTCCATGACTTGCAAAACGGCTTTGTGATCCTCCCCCAACCCAACCATAATTCCTGACTTTGTAAAAATCGATGGATCGATTTCCTTGACTCGCTGCAACAGACGTAACGAGACAAAGTACCGCGCGCCAGGACGCACCTCAGGATACAATCCGGGAACAGTTTCCAGATTATGGTTGAAGACATCCGGCCCCGCAGACACCACAGATTCCAAGGATTCTGGCGGACAGCGAAGAAAGTCAGGCGTCAGGATTTCGATACTTGTTATTTCTGATCTGCGTCGGATTGCACGAATCGTGCGAACAAACTGGTCAGCACCACCATCTGGAAGATCATCACGATCAACAGACGTCACGACAACATGTTTGAGACCCAGTTTTGCAACAGCATTGGCCACACGCGATGGCTCAAAGGGATCGACCTCGTCAGGTCTCCCGGTCGTAACATTGCAAAACGAACATCCGCGTGTGCAGGTGTCTCCAAGAATCATAAACGTCGCATGCCCGCGCGCCCAACATTCCCCAACATTGGGACAAGCCGCTTCCTGACAGACCGTATGCAACCGGTTATTCTGTACAATCTCCAGGGTACGCTGATAACCTTCCGACAGCGGAGCCTTGACACGGATCCATGCAGGCTTGCGTTTTGCTGGCGACGGTACGTTACGCACTTTTTCTGGATGGCGGACTTGTCTGCTCATTGCCTTGTTCTCTGACCCGGAGATTGCTCTGCCAGCACAGTTGATCGCGCGCAATCTCTTGCCTAATTCGAGTCAAAGTTTAAGACTGCGTTATCCAAGTCTAAATGAGAACCACATCTTTGTGCAAATGGGAACATGCAATGACCAAGATTAATGTGGAAAATCCGGTTGTCGAACTCGACGGGGATGAAATGACCCGTATCATTTGGGATCTGATAAAGTCAAAACTGATTCTTCCATTTCTTGATATTGACCTCCTCTATTATGATCTCGGGATTGAAGAACGTGATCGCACCCGTGACCAGATCACCGTTGATGCCGCCGACCGCATTCGTGAAGTCGGCGTTGGCATCAAATGTGCGACAATTACGCCAGATGAAGCACGTGTCGAAGAGTTTGGACTCAAGAAGATGTGGCGCTCCCCCAATGGTACCATCCGCAATATCCTTGGCGGTGTGGTCTTTCGTGCACCGATAATCTGCCAAAATGTCCCCCGTCTTGTTCCCGGCTGGACGCAACCAATCGTGATTGGCCGTCACGCGTTTGGCGATCAATATCGTGCAACGGATTTTCGTTTCCCGACGGATGGCAAACTGATCCTTCGCTTTGAAGGATCTGATGGCAATGTCATTGAGCGAGAAGTGTTCGACGCCCCGTCTTCAGGTGTAACCATGGCAATGTACAATCTCGATAAGTCAATCAGAGATTTCGCCAGAGCGTCATTCAATTATGGCCTTTCAATAGGTTGGCCGGTTTATCTCTCAACCAAAAACACGATCTTGAAAGCCTATGACGGGCAATTCAAGGATCTTTTTCAAGACGTATTTGATGCAGAATTTGCCGATAAGTTCCGCGATGCAGGAATTACTTACGAACATCGATTGATCGACGATATGGTGGCGGCAGCATTGAAGTGGAATGGTGGCTTTGTCTGGGCCTGCAAGAACTATGATGGCGATGTCCAGTCCGACACGGTGGCACAAGGATTTGGCTCGCTTGGCCTCATGACGTCCAAACTCATGACTCCCAATGGCAAGATCGTCGAGTCCGAGGCGGCACACGGTACGGTCACGCGTCACTACCGATTGCATCAGAAAGGTGAGCCTACATCCACCAATTCAATTGCATCGATATTTGCCTGGACCGGCGGTTTGCGTCACCGGGCATCATTGGATGACAATCCGGCCCTCACCCATTTTGCACAGACGTTGGAAAAGGTTGTTGTCGATACGGTTGAGTCCGGACATATGACCAAAGATCTTGCACTTCTGGTTGGCCCCGAACAAAAATGGCTGTCAACTGAGGGTTTTATCGACAAGATTGAAGAAAAATTAGGGGCAGCAATCAATTGATGATCAAGAGGAAATAATCCGTCCCGACTGTTCAATCATGGCGAGTCCGGCAAACTGTGGTGTCAATGAGTTCAGAAACGGCCGCCCAGTCGGAAACCCATCTCGAGCTTGCATAACACCCTCAGGCAACGCGCCTGGAAAACCATCATTGCATCAGAGATTTGCATGATGGAGTTTATGCGTATAACCGCGTCCCGTCATACACAAAGTCCGGCATCACCATCAGCGCGGACGGCATGATTGTGGCGCAGGACTGTGAAAAAGCCAGATCGTGGTGGGGTCTGGAAGTTGAGACTGACCGAAACTCACGACACATCAGCAATCAGAAGTGACCAGATGACACCAGGACGGCCCGTCCGTCCACGCCAGCGCACGCCACGTCAATGCCGACGACGTGACACGCGATCGCCTCACAACCAGGCCCAACATCCGAAATTGAAATCCCACCCGTTTTGCCCAGTGTCTTGATTCCAGGGCCAGATCTGCAGTGTCGAGCCGCTTGGGCCCGATACATCCGGGGCCCGACGGACAGTTCAAACAACGACGTCATTTCCAGGTTGCCCTGACCGTCGACATGGGTCGCTGTCCATAATTGTTGCGACGGCCAAATCCAAAGCTTGCCATTCCATGAAGCCCGCCTCATGAATTTTCTGGACCTGACTCTTGAACGTCTGATCAATCATGAAGATGCGCGCACACGCGAAAGTTTCATTTTGCCTCGACACCGTGGATAATTCACACATCCCAGGAAAGGTCCGAAACGGCTCTTCTTCTCAACAAGCCAACCATGTTCGCACTCCGGGCACCCTTGGTATTCCATGCCGCACGCGCATGTCTTCATTTTCGACCCGTTCTGTTTGACTGGAAGCCCGTTGCCGCAGACAGAACACGCGTTCACTGAAAATCCGCACAGCTCTGTATGTTCACATTTGTACCAGATGCACCCATCTTCGGCCGGAAACACCAGAAGGTGCCCACCGCATTCTCCACAGATATGATTGTCCTTTTGCCCTTCTCCACTATCGACAACACCGTATTCGGGGTCTTCCAGTAACTCCTGGACAAACACGGATGGTTTCGATGCCGCGGCCATCAAAGTGACCGTTTGTCTGGCCCGGGTGAAGGCGACATACATGACCCGCCGTTCTTCGGCATTGTCAAACGGCTCGGCATCCGGCGACACCAAAGACAACAGCCGATCATCCACAATCTCGGAGGGAAACCCGGTACGTCCACGGAACAGGCCCAGTACGATCACATGATCTGCTTCAAGCCCCTTCGATGAATGGATCGTCCTGAATGTGATATTCAAGTGAGGAAACTGACGCCGTAAATGTGACAGTCGGAGAGGTTCAAGATATCGATAGCGGCCCAAGAGCAATACGGTCGCCTGGTTTTAGTCCGTCAGTATGAGCAGACAATGATTGCAGGACCTGTAACAGCTTCCGGTCGGCATCATTTTTGAATGTTGCCACGACTTTCAGAGCAGGAGCATCGGCAACGCCTGCCGGAACAACTGTTTTGTTCAGTTGAGCGGGGTTTTGCAGCACAAATCGTTTGGCCGCATGCGCAATCTGATCAACCGACCGGAAAGTCCTGCCAAGATCAACAGTTGTATGCACGCCAGTTTTACCATCGAATGCGCCGCCGAACTCTGCGCCAAAATTCCTCATCAGGCTGATGTCCGCACCCGCGAAACGATAGATCGACTGCCAATCATCTCCAACGGCGTACAAACGCGCATCAGAGTGCTGTGCCTTCAAGGCTTTGACCAAGCGTCCACGGCTTCGGGAGATATCTTGAAATTCATCCACAAGGATATGCTTGAACGGGCTGATATAGACACCGCTTTCGACATAGTCCGAAGCCTGCAAAATCATGTCTTCAAAGTCGATCCGTCCATCCAATTGTCTGTGATACTCGGCGTGAACGGGCTCAAAGATCGCGAGGAAAGCCTTGGCCCGTTTCCCGAGTTTCAGCCGCTCCCCCTTCTCGACACACGCGCTGATCTGATATCCACCGCCCTTGTAATGACGCAGAAACGTTCCGATCAGCTGAACGAAACTGTCGGCCTGTTGCAATTCGACAACTCTATCAAAGAGAACTTCCGGTGCCCGTGGCACAAGTTTTTCGTAGGTTGCGATCTTTTCGGCCAGTGCATCCAGCAAACGGCCTTCCTCGCGTTCGTAACTGAACGTTTCAACGAGTGTCGTGTCATGCTCTTGGTGAACACGACGCTTCCATTCCATCCCGGCCAGATAGTGTTCGTGATCCACAAATGGTGCTGTGGTGTACTGAAATGTACCGTCATCTGCCTTCTTCCGGCGCACCCCGAAATGTTCGATGTAAACACCGCTCTTTTTCAGTCGAAAATCCGGGCAATAGTCCTTGTAACCACCCTCGGATACCTGGTGTTCATAATTGGGTTCATACTCATAATCGACGCCATTTTCATATAGCCAGTTGGCGATCATCAACTCCTCGAAACTCTTGACCTGTTCGCCTTGGAGCGTACGAAGATCAGACTTCTCAACCAATGTGTAGTAGTCGTGTTTCTTCTTGAAGTCCCATTCGCTTTTGTCGTCCAGACGGTTGTAGGAAAACCATCGGATGATTGACCTGGAAACTTCGTCTGAGGTTTGCACCAATTCTCTCAGGATCTCCCGGATCAGGGCCAGGAAGGCTTTGTCGTCAGTCGCATGCGCCGCCAATGCGGGTTTGCGACCCTCAACCTCACCAATGATGTTGTAGGCGAGCGCATGAAATGTCCGGGCCTCCAGAGTCTCGTGACATTTCTCTTTGATTCGGTTCGACATTTCCCGGGCCGCGTCCTTCGCATAGGCCAGCAACAGGATTTCTTCCGGTTTTCGAATACCTGACTTGAGCAGGTAGCCAGCCTTGGCCGTGATCACGCTGGTTTTGCCTGATCCTGCACCCGCCAGCACCAAAGTCGCATCTTCATCGGCAATGATGGATCTGCGTTGCTCCGTTGTCAGCGGATTGTTTTCAAAAGTGTCAAAGAATGTCGACCATTCCTCCATCTGGTGTTGTTCAAACCTCGTGATGGCGGCCACCCGCAACGTCCACGCGTTCTCAACAAACGTCTGGATTGTTTTAATCTGTCCATGGGTGCAGTCCTCAGTGGCTTCGCGGGGAAGTTTTGAGAGCAATCTGTTATCAAGCTTGCGGGCCATTTCGAGCAGAGGTGACACAGAACAAGCTGCTGGGTAACTACTTGCCCCCGTTATCAGCTACCTTCGTAGAGGCAGTCAACGGCCTTTT
>JAPOTI010000136.1 GCA_026709265.1 Paracoccaceae bacterium
GCAATTTTGGGATCCGGTGATTCGGTCGGGGAATCGCCGGATTCGCCCCCGAAGCCGGGCCCAATACGAAAATGCTGGCTAAACCACAGCCTTAAATTGTCGGACAGCTTCCAAAGTTTGCTGGAATTCACGTGTCGGGGCAATGCACATGGTTCTATAAGTATTCAGAAAGCCCTCCCCGTGCAGTGGCATTAACTTCGGGAAACCATAACAATCGGATATGGCGGTGTTGACGCACAACCCGTTATCGAGACCTGTCGGATGCTGACAGGAGCCATTCCATGCATCTTGTTGCGACCTTGACCGGATCAAGAATGGGGCGATCGAGTTCGCGTTGCGCAGCTTCTGACACATGGACCATACCGGCGCATCCCAGGATGACAGCATCAATATTGTCTTCCCGTAATGCCGTGCCGGCTTCCTCAGTGATACGCTGCTGGCATGCATCAGAGGAGCTCTCGAGATCAAGAACCGGGATATTGGCGGCCCGAACCCTGCCAAGATGGCCATCCAATCCACTGTTTCGGATATTCTCTTCAATCACCGGAATCGAAACGGCAAGGGTGGTGACCACACTGAATCGCCAGTTTCGAATGGCGCAGTAATGAAAACATGCCTGGCCAATCCCAACAACGGGTATGGGAACAATTTTGCCAACCTCCTCACGGCCGGTATCGTCAAAGCATCCAATGATGATTCCTCGCGGCTGCGTCCCGGCAAGTGTACGAACCATAGCGAGAAGCGGCGGGACAGCCAACGCCCCGTCCCGTGCGCCCTGGATCGCTGGTGGCCCGTAATGCGATGTCAAACCCTTTATGGAGAGTCGCGGCGCGACGCGGCGTGCGGTCTCGACAATTGACTCCGTCATCGAAACCGTGCTGTTCGGATTGATGAAATAAACCGTCAAATGTCAGGCCATTCCCTTGCCGGCATCCGAACCGCTTTTTCGCCGTTTGTCGTCAACCAGCCAGACAACAAACAGGAACAACCCGATCACCAGAAAGGAGAAACCGGTGGTTAACGTTCCAAGGGCATAAAGGACAGGCGTTGTCACATTGGTTGTCATTCCAAAGATCTCAAGTGGCAAGGTGTTTTGGCTGCCAGACGTGAGCAGCGTCCGGGCAAATTCATCATAACTGAGCGTAAAGCCAAAAAGTGCAACACCAATCAGTGATGGCGCAATGATCGGAAGAACCACATGGCGGATAGTCTGCCATGATGACGCCCCTTGATCGCGGGCGGCTTCCTCATAGGAAGGATCAAATCTGTTAAAGACAGCGAGCATGATCAGCAGCCCGAATGGCAATGTCCAGGTCAGTTGTGCACCAAGACCACTCGTTGACCAATGAACATCGAGGCCTGCGCGTGACCAAATCAGCCCGACCCCCAGCGACACCAGAATCGATGGGATGATCAATGAAACGATAACCACGTAAAATAGTACGGTTGATCCCACGAAACGATTTCGAAACGCCAAACCGCCCATCACCGAAATCACGACGGTTGCGACCATAACCAAAAGTCCAAGCAGAAAAGAGCGGCGAAAGGATGCCCAGATATCGCCAACGGCCTGCTGCTCGAAAAGCTCATGGAACCAGTGCAGCGATACGCCCCGCATGGGAAATGTCAGACCCCCACCCGCGCCCTGAAACGACAGCACACCGATAACGACCGTTGGCCCGTAAAGAAACGCGATGAAGACGGCAAAAAATGCAGCCAGAATATAGAAGGAGCGTGAACGCGGTTCCATCAGAGTTCGCTTCGGATATCAACAAAGCGCAGCAGGATACCAATGACCAAGAGCACCGTGACGAGCAGAATCACCGCCGTCGCAGACGCAGAGGGATACTGCAGCAAACCGATATCATTTTGAATCATACGACCCATATTGGCCGATTGGGAGCCTGACATGAACCGCACCGTAATGAAATCACCCATCACAAGCGTCACGACGAAAATTGTTCCAATCATGATTCCAGGCTTGGCCAGTGGGATGACCACATGCCAAACTGTCTGCAAACCTGATGCCCCGGCATCGACTGCCGCTTCAATGAGAGACTTGTCGATACGTATCATCGTATTGAAGATCGGAACAATCATGAACAATGTGTAGAGATGGACAAAGGCGAGAATCACGCTGAAATCACTGAACAGGAGCCACTCGACCGGTTCATCCACGACACCGGTCGAAAGCAGCAGAGAATTGGCAAGCCCGTTGCGACCCAGAAATGGAATCCAGGAAATCATACGAATGATATTCGATGTCCAGAATGGAATCGTGCAGAGCAGGAACAGTGCCACTTGCCACTTGAGACTGCGCACATGGAACGCCAGAAAATATGCGACGATGAAGCCAACCACCAATGTGATGGCCCAGGTTGCCGCGGCATATTTGAAAGTGTTGAGAAACACGCGGTAGGTCACTGAGGAGCCGAGCAGGAACTCATAATTCTCAAACTGAAAATCCGGATAAATGGAATATTCAGTTGCGCCCCAGAAACTGACAATGACGATCATGGCGATCGGTGCCAGAAGGAAAACTGCCAGAACCAATGCGATTGGAGCCGACAATAGCCATCCCGATAAATCAGCTGAGAGTTTGTTGGCGGTACGCTGCATGGATGCCGGACTCATCGACCAGAGATGATCATTTGTCGCCATTGGGAAGCGGCGAGGATGCCTGACACGTCATTGCCAGACACCCTAACCATCAGATTTCGGCTATGCGGCGATAAATTCATTCCACTTGCGCACCATATACTGGTTCTCATCCATGACGGCATTCCAACAGGCAACATTGCCCATCCGCTCGTAGAACGAACCCCCATCACGCACGGCACCCGCTTGTTCCATTACCTGGCCGAAGGGGTTGGTGATGTCACCTTGTGCTGGCTTGCCTTCAAACCAGAAACCCCACTCATCATCGGTCATGAAGAGTTTTGAGGTTTCTGGGACTGCTGAATAATAGCCTTGTCGCATCAGGAAACCGCCGACCCAACCCGACAGATACCAGTTGATATATTCATATGCGGCATCCAACTCGATACCTGACAACGACTTGGAGAGCCCGATTCCGCCGCCCCAGCTGCGGTAACCTTCTTCAAGCGGTTGATAGACACAGGGAATGCCGCGGGCACGGACAGCGGTAATCGCTGGTGACCACATCGACTGGATCACGACCTCGCCGCTGGCCATCAGGTTGACACTCTCATCAAATGTCTTCCAGAATGCCCGGAACTGACCATTTTGCTTCGCCTCGGTAAAGATACCGAGTGTGAGGTCGATCTCATCACGGGTCATGTTGCCTTTGTCGGGATAGGTATATTCCCCCAACGATTCGACCACCATTGACATATCCATAATGCCGATTGACGCAATGTCGAGAATTGAAGCCTTGCCTTTGAATTCAGGATTGAGAAGCTCCGACCAATTGTTGATTGGTCGGTTGATCAGGTCCGGCCTGATACCAAGTGTATCAGCATTGTAAATCGTCGGTATCAACGTCATCCAACCTGATTCCTCATTGACAAATTCTGTCCCGCCGGGCCCGTCAACAAAACCGACTGAATGCGGCGCGGTTCCCTGTGCGATCACACTGTCAGGAGTCAGTTTGCCATCGCGGAAAATGCCCACGATCTTGTCATAGTTCTCGATTTTTGACGTATCCATTGCCTGCAGATTGCCGGTCGGCCAGACCTTCTTGCAAATCCAGTATTCGATGTCAGCGATGTCGAAACTGTTGGGCTGTGTCGCTGCCCGCTGTGTGACACTATCGGAGTCAAGTGCGGTCATCTGCAATGTGAATCCGAGATCTTCCTTGACCTTCTGGGCCACCTCATTCAGATTGGATACGCCCGTTCCAAATTGCCGAAGTGTCACATCCTTGATTGCCTGGCTCCAGACCATTGGTGCTGGCAGTGTCGCTGCCGCAGCGGCCAATCCGGATTTGAGGACGGAACGCCGCGAATAGCGAATGCGTGGAATTGTTGTCATCTTATAGTCTCCATAACATCAATTGTGCGTGTCATGCGTCAAGTTTGTGGGCCGCCTGACGATTCCATTCGAGCCCCACGAGCTCGCCAAATTCTCTTGGTGTTGCAAAAAATTCCTTGTCCGTGAGATGCGCAGTGATTTCCTGGTCCCCGGCAATGACAGCGGTCAGCGTCACATGGGTGCCTGCATATTCGATATTGGTGATTGCTCCCTGCATGTGAGCCGCATCGGGTGCCGTGATTTCGATGGCGTCGGTACGGACGGCAATTTTGCCCTCGGGCATGGTGATGACATTGTGCGAACCCAGAAAACGTGCGGCAAACGCAGTCCTTGGCGCATCAAAGACCTCGCGCGTCTTTCCCGCTTGTTCGATCCGTGCTTCGTTCATCACGACAATCTCTTCCGCCAGCGCAAGCGCCTCTTCCTGGGTATGCGTCACATGGATAAAGGTGATGCCAAATTCACGTTGCAGGCGTTTGAGTTCTGCCCGCATTCGAATCCGAAGGAACGGATCCAGTGCAGACAAGGGCTCATCAAGAAGTAGAACCTGTGGTTCAGTAATCAGGGCGCGGGCCAATGCCACTCTCTGCTGTTGGCCGCCGGACAATTGGGCCGGAATGCGGTCTGCAAAATTCACCATATCAACAATTTCAAGGAGTGCGTTCGCACGTTGGCGCCGCGTCGGTCCATCCACACCCTTCATTCTCAGGCTGAATTCGACATTCTCAACCACGTTCAGATGGGGAAATAACGCATAATTCTGGAACATCATCGCGGTCCCGCGCTTGGCAGGAGGCAAATCGGTAATGTCGGCCCCACCCAGAATGATGTTGCCATCCGACACCGACACGTGCCCGGCAATCATGCGGAGGGTTGATGATTTGCCACAACCCGAAGGGCCAAGAAGACATGCGTAGGTGCCAGCAGCAAAACGATAGCTGATCGTATCGACAGCGATCGTTTCGCCATAACGTTTGGAGAGAGCGACAAGCTCAAGATCATTCTTCGCACGCAAATGCGCTCTCCATTCCCTGTGCCATCTCGTTCATTGTTCATATGCAGTTCTGGACTGCAATGAGCAACTGGATCAGGAGTCGAATAATCGGCATGCAGTCAATTGATGAATATTGTGGCGTATATCGGAAGTTGTGAAGAAATATTGTGCAATATGGTGACCCCACCGACAGACAAATGATGACCTGTCGGGGCGGGGTGCTCATCCTGATGGCCCTCTCCCGTGATTCTGCTGATTGAGAATCCCGAACAAATTCGGATATTGGCTTCACGAGATGCATTGCACACGATTGTTGTGCAGAATACCCCGACTCATGTGATCCTGCTCATCTCTCCGGCAATGAATGTCCTGAATGAATGCGGGGTATATGAAGCGAAATGGTTTGGTGCTGATACCAGCTGATCCAGGTCCTTTTGCAGCATCTGTCAGGGCTTGACGCTGGAGATTGCGGCGGCCAGGTGCGTCAGAAAAATGATGGTGACTCAAGTGATCGATTATAAAAACGCAACGGTTGCGGATGTTGAGACCATGCTGGAATGGGCAGCAAGAGAGGGTTGGAATCCCGGTCTGGATGATGCCGCTGCATTTTACTGTGCCGATCCCGGCGGGTTTTTTGCTGCAACTGAAAATGGACGGACTGTCGGGTGCATATCTGTCGTCAATCATAACGATGAATTTGCCTTTCTCGGTCTTTATATCGTCCGGCCTTCACATCGCGGGCGGGGAATTGGTATTGGCCTTTGGCAGCGTGGTTTGGCACATGCCGAAGACCGTGTCGTTGGTCTCGACGGCGTCCATGAACAACAACAGAATTATGCCCGCTCCGGATTTGTGCTCGTGGGTCGAACGACACGATATGCAGGAAAAATCAACGGAGAGAGCGCCGTCAATATTCGCCGTGCCACGCACCATGACATTCCCGCTCTGGTCGACATGGAGGCCCAAGCCTCGGGCTCCAAAAAAATCCGTTATCTGGCGAACTGGTTTGAAAATTCTGCCAGTCGCGTGACATTTGTTGTCGAGGCGGGTGACAAAATTGCCGGATGTGCGACGGTCCGCCGTTGCCGGAACGGAAACAAATTTGGCCCTCTCGTTGCGCATGACACCGCCATGGCGCGGATGCTCTTCTTCCATGCCGCCTGTCAATTCGAAGGTGACTATATGATTGATGTCCCCGACAGCTCAATCGGGATGACCGAACTCTGCCAACAGGCCGGCCTGCAACCGGGTTTTGCCACTGCCCGCATGTATCTCGGGCAGCAACCCACCATGATGGCCTGCTGCTATGCTGTTGCGACCCTCGAACTCGGCTGAGATCAGCATCGATAACGGTTGTGATGCATGACAGGCGATACACGAATCTGAAAATCCGCCAGTTTGTCTGCAGTCATGCTGAAATCTCATGATGCCGGATTATCAGCAAGACTCCGTCCCGACAGACTGCCGTGACCTTGAATTGACCCCAAACGGGACAATTGGCATGAAGTGCGGCAGTTGTTTCGCTTGCTCGTGTCGCTGTATGTTGAAAAAGTGCCCGGACAACCGACCCTTTATTCTCTTTGCGACCGGCAAATTGGCGTCAATTCTCTCTCGTGGACGCAACGCAACGCCGCAAGTGGTCAGCAAAAAGAGGCACGGTGAAGTCAAGAACGCCATGACCGGAGCTGTAGATCATCCCTTTATTGATGGCTCCCGCACGCGTGGGGCCCAGCGATCCCAGGGATTTACCTAATTTTGCAGCAACTTCAGCAATCGGATAGGGGCCATCACCCAAATCGGCCATCGCCGTCACAAACGTCATCTCCGCCGGAGTCAGGCGGTCCGTTCGCACCCTGAAAAAACCGTTGTCGAGCATCTCACGCGTGCGGTGCCTGGCGTTCAAAGCATCATTCAGATCTATGGACGGACCCGCCGCCTGATCCCAAACTTCCGAGCCCCAGGCCTGGAGGTAGAACGGGTAACCGTGTGCACCATCCACGATTGCATCGAGCGCAGCCGCATCAATGGAAGCCCCCTCGTCTTCAATCGGCCTCAGTATGGCCTGCCGTGCGTCAACCCGGTCCAAGGCACCGATTTCTGTACACGCAAACAAGCGCTCTGCGTAGGATTTTGCGTCTCCAGCCAGTTTTGCCACTTGCGGCAGGCCTGCACTCACACACACCACCGGTGTCTGAATTTGATTCATTCGGTGCAGTGCACCGATCAGCGCTGAAAGATCTGCGGCGGCCAGGTACTGAACTTCGTCGATCAGCAGTACCCATCCTTTCCCGGCGGCGGCTGCAGCGCGGCCAACGGCGGCGAAAATGTCGGGAAGGTCTTTCTCAAGATACCCACTATCGGCTTCCCCGAGGACCGGGTTCACCTCAATCGATGCACCAAACGCTGATAGTTTTGTGACCGTGGAAGCAAAGCTTTTGAGCACCCCAAGACCTTGAGTCGCCAGATCTCTGGCGACCCCTATGGTCGAGAGGCTGCGTAGGACCTTCCGGATGTCGACAGTCAGCATTTCGACAAAAGTCTTGTCTTCCGACGCCTCAAAACGCGTCACCAGAAGCTCTTCTTCGCAACCAATGCGCTCGATTGCGTTGAGCAGGGCCGTTTTGCCCGTGCCCCGCAGCCCCAGCAGCAGCATGTGCCGCGCATTTTTCCCCGCCACGGCGCGGCGAAAAGACGTCCGGGCCTTTTCCAGCACCTCTTGCCGCCCGGCCAGTTCCGGGGGTGTGATCCCAGCGCCAGGAGTAAAGGGATTTATATACGGATCCATAGAACTTCTACCTAATTATAGCAAAATATATTGAAAATATGTATAATATGTTATAGTTTGATAAACAAGATCAGACAGACCTTTTGCCTTTGGCTAAAACGCAACGTATTCCGGCTTGTCGGCTGATGTTATGGATCAGAGAGGTTGGGCAGCGCAAAAGCCTCTCACTATGGCGCGTCAATCAGGGTGAGAATCTGAGAGTGCGGTGGACTCTGGTGGTTTTGTAGCGCTGAACACACAGGTACGGGGGAGGTAACAACTGAAGCCGATAAGATCTTATCAATCTGGTGGTCAGCCGTGGGCTGGCGCTTCCAATCTTCCGGACAAACGAATTCGAGTGTCAGGGCTTCAGTCAGCTCTGCTGCGAATTTCTGCAAAAAGTAATCAACCGCCACCTTGCAAGACAATGATTTCATTGCTTTTCTATAACTGCTCACCCCTTCTTGGGGGTAGATTCAGTGTCATGTAACTTGATCATGTCGGCGGCCTTCCCAGCAAGCGCGATCTGGATGGCGACAAGCGGCGGGTTGTACCCGCGGGCGGCCATGGAGCCGAGGCAGCCTGAGATCCGGCACCAGGCCGCAGTGTGGTGCCGTGTCCGGAAGCATCCGGACACCTTCATTTTGACCTTGGCCATCCTGATCTTCTGCTCCGCGGCGTTGTTGGTGAAGCTCAAGTCCGGGTCGGTCATGAAGCGCAGGACGGACGCCTCGTGTTTGGCGAGGCGCTCATGCAGGTTGTGCGCGTCGGACTTCGCGGTCCGCCCGCGTCTGCCTTTCGGGCACCGCGGGATCTCGGGCAGTTCCTTTCTGCCCGGGGTCAGGAGGGTTCGGTACCGTTTGCGCACGGCCATGCGCTCGGCCTCCGACAGGGTACCGGTGTCGCTCCCGTTAACCCTGTGGCCGGTCTCGTCGGCGTGTAGCGCTGGGCGTTCAGTGATTGTTGATGCCAACGAACTCAATACCCATCCTGATTTTCAGCATGTTATTGACAGTGCACGCAACGATGATGGTCGATTCAAAGCCGTCAAGCGCGTTGTTTCTCTGGACTCCTCTGCAGCGCGATTGCTCCAGCTTGCAGATATCGTCGCACATTCTCGAGCCTGGATTGATCACAAAGAAATCAACGCGGAAACCTTGCGGAATGCCTATTGCATTGAGAGACACTTTGACGAAAAAGCCGCTCCCCACAGAACGGCTTTCCCTGTCATCTCGAGGCGGCTAGAAACCGGTCCAACACGATCTGGTCCGGGTCACCGCAACTCCCAACCGGCGCACGGCCTGATGGGTCGCAATCCATGTATATTTCTCAGCTCTATCGACATCAAGTCATAAATTCACGCTGGCGAAAGGCGCAATGCCACGCCGGCGGCCTGTAGCCGGTCACGCTGGGCGTTGAGATCCTGACCTGCGGTGGAGACGCGGGCATAGCCGAGATGGGCACCCGCGGGATTCGGGTGCCGGGGTCATTCCACAATCGATCGTTTCCGGGATACCGTCGTCGGACGTCATTTTGTGTATCATTTGTCACAAATCAATTCAGTGGGTGCAGCTGACCGTGAGGGCTCCGCTCACGGTGGCGGACTCTTTCCTGTCTTGAGGGTGCGATAGACCGACATGCGTGAGATCTTGAGTATGCGGGCAATCTGCGCCTTGGGCATGTTTTGTGCGGCTAGCTCCCGGATCCAGTTCGTGTCGATCTGTTGTTTCCGCCCCTGATAGACCCCTTTTGCCTTGGCGGCGTCAATGCCCGCACGCTGGCGATCCTGGATGAATTGGAGTTCCAGATCGGCGGCCCTCTCCAGGACCCTGACCACCAGACGGCCAAGATCCCCCGCCATTGTCACGTCGGGTTCGAGCACCCGCAGCGATGCCCCCTTGCCCTCCAGGTCATGGACCAGGTTGAGCACATCCCGCCTGGAGCGACCGCGCCGATCCAGGCGATGGACCACCAGTTCATCACCGTCCTGCAAAAATCCAGGATGTTCTGCACTTCCGTGCGGCTCACACGGGAGGCGCCGGAGCCGGTTTCGGTGCGAATGACATGGCACCCCGCGGCCGTCAGCCGGGGTGGTCTGGATGTCGAGATCCTGGGTCGCGGTGCTCTCCTATGTTAAGGAGTTAAGGAATTTTCCGTGCATTTTTCAGGCCGCTACAGCTATCGCTTCTTCATCACTGTCCAGGCCGCAAATGCTTTCCGATCTCTGATATTGGAGTTATGCAATCCTTTAATCGCTGTCTGGACATCGGCCCGTGTGAAAGTGCTGAGGGGATCATAGTCGGTCAGAAGCCGCTGTTCCTGTAATTCTCTCAACTTGACGGCAAATCTCTTGATGTCTGAAGGGAACAGACGCATCACCCTCTGGTTCATGCATTGCGCCTTGGCATACCCATGATCCACGGACCGATAGACTTGTCTCCACGCCCTCAGGCTTCGCGAAGCGCGGTTTGTGCCGATAAAGGAATCAGCACAGTTGCGGCACAGCGCATGGAACATGGCGTAATAAGCCGTGCTCATGGCGCGCTTGAGATCCGACTGTCGAGGTTTGCCCTTGCGTCCTCTGCCCAGCAACCGTCGTGCACTGGCAATCAGGGCGCGGGGTTGCATCAGGAAAGTTGTTCGGCGGCGTCCTCTGCCGTCATGTAGTTGAAGACCGGAAAGCGGTCCGACCCTGTGTCAACGAGTTTGTCCCATGCCAGTCGGCCCAGTTCCAGAACCTTGTCGGGATCCAGTGCATGGCTCTTCTCACTGAGCACCACTTGGACACGCAGGATGGGATCGCCATCAAAGCCTTCAGCTTCTGTCGGGATCACATTCGAAATCTTTGTGGGTGCGAGTTGCTCCCTGACCAACTTTTCTGCAAATTTGTAATCTTTGCTCATTGATCTGCTGTTCTCATACAAGGATGGGTCACGGACGACTGTCGAGCCTGACACCGCCAGCACCCGTTCCTTGGGTATCATATCTTCGGCAGCGGTAGCAAGATGGAGAGTACCGCAAAGTGTGGGGCAATTTGCCAACTTTGGCATCAATTGCTCTCACCGTCTTGAGATGCTGTGAGGTCAGGGTCATACGCAACCCTTTCTTGTGTTCGGGGTCATGAGGGTTTCCCCGCGCCGGGATTCCCGGCGATCGTGCCGTTGCCGACGCACTCAATAACAGGTCAGGTTTCTCTTGAATTCGAGCGCTGGGCGGCACCTCTACATCTTCAAATCGTTGTCGCTCTGCTTCGTCTTCGCAGGGCTTGCAAAGGCCTCCCGTGCCTTGGCTAGGTGATCATCCACGGTATTCACCACGTAGGGAACAAATTCGGTACGGTTGAGCGTACGGGCAACGACATCACGAGGCAAGAAGCGAGACATCTCCTCCCTGAATTTGCCGCCAGTGACGTGACCGAGCAGCGCGTCCCGCATTGCGTCGAGGCGCTCCACGTAGTCATCCAACCTGAACTCCGCTGCTCGTCCAGCTACCCAATCTCGCCTCACCTCTGCCCCGTTCTGGACCAACCACGCGATGTCCCAAATGTCGCGGTGCCGAATATTCCGTTGATACACCGACGCAGGAAGTGAGACCAGCTTGTTGGCCATGATCTCATCCTTGCTCATCGCTGGAACCAGGAGATCACCCAGCCCGCTAGGCAACACGGAGTAGTTCTGCTGAATGGCCCGCACACCCTGTGTCCGTGCTTCCATAGTCGCGATGTCGATCTTTATGCGCTGACACGGGAGGTGCGATTGATCGGGGTCGGTGACAACACTGATCTGCCAGGTGTCCAATTCCACGGGGTTGCCGGCATCTTTCCTGGGCTTCGGCTCCTTGACAGACACTTCAAGCCCATAACGATCAGTTAGGTGTGACTGCACCACGCCGGAAATGCCCTCTACATCCACTCTGGTGAAGTCAGGTCCACCTGTGAAGTCGAGATCCTCACTCAAACGGCTCGCGCCGTAACAGAGACGCAGTGCGGTTCCGCCGTGAAATGTCAGGTCTTTTAGGAGGCCCGCGTTATCGAGCGACCACATGATTTCATAGTGGATCAGCTCTTTGACAACGACGGGCTGCAATGCTTCCAGCTCTGGCTTCTGGTCGAAAACTCGTTGAACCAGGTCATCCAAATCCATTTTATCTGCCATCGGCCATAGCCTCCTCCAACCCGTCCTCATCAATCAGATGGACGTTTCTTCCGACACGCCTCAAATCACGACTTGCCGCGCTGGGCGTTGCCACCCTCAAGGGGCGCCCAACGTCTCGCGTATGCTCCAAGATGTCGCTCGTCGATCTCTTCGTATGGGTGAACTCAATGCGTCCAAACGGGGTATCGAAAACTCCAGCCCGTCCCGTCGTCATCACAGTGATCCCCGCAAGCGGGACTTGGGAGATGACGCCATATTCTGACAGCGCAGATTCCAAGCTGAGGTAATTGTAGTTGCCCCGTCGCAGAGCGACCGCGATCTGTTCGAGCAAGTGCGGGTCACGGCGCTCCGTCATCGCAAATACAAACAGCCCTCTCGAAACCCGGTGCAGAACCCCGGCGGATATTAAGCGGTTCAACCCTTCTTTGAATGCAGCATCTTTGTCTCGCAGAAAGAGCTTCCTCAGCTCCTCCCGCGTGAACAGCACTCGGTTTTTGCGGCTCCAACCGTTGAGTGTTTCGATTGCTTCAGACAAGCGCATCACAGCACCCTAATCTACGCGAAGGTTATATTTTAGTATCTTTCATGTAGACTTAAATAGCTCATGTCCTGTATTTTTGTAAGTCTCTGTCATTGACTCTTAAGAGTGCAGCTTTAACGGATAAGCGTGCAAATCGGGCGGGGTAGCGAGGTTCGCTTTGTAGGGGGCTTATATACTCAACTGAAAAATTGGTCTGAAACAGGAGAATTTCTGGCGATTGTTTGCAGGTCATGTCCGCACAGGGCCAGCAAAGATTTAATTTGCAGCTCGCCGACCTGCCCTACGCATCGAATATGATCCAATTCAGTCAAGTATATAAGTTCCTTTCTTTTACAGTTCTGTCTGGCTCCTGGACCACCATGTATCTTTGTTACCTTGATGAGTCCGGGACAGTGAACCCTGACGACACCAGCCACTTCATCCTCGCCGGCCTCTCCATTCCGATTCGCTATTGGCGCACCGCCGATCAGAACGTGTCGCAGGTGCTGTACAAATATCAGTTAACCGACACCGAGATCCACACAGCCTGGATGTTGAGGAAATACCATGAACAATTGAAAAACACCGATTTTGCGCACTTGAGCTTTCCGCTCCTTCCGTGCTCTTGCAAAACTGTGAAAACATCGCACCAGAAACCCGCAGCAAGATGACAGAGGGCGCACACGCTTTGCAAACCGTTCCAATGGGGTTACAGTCATCAGCAGATCCCAGTTGGGGAGGAACATATGAACAGGATCACCGCGCGCGCACGAAAAGAGCGACCGGCAACCTATCAGGATGTGCTTGATGCCCCGCCCCACAGGGTGGCAGAGGTGCTCGCTGGCACACTGCATACACAGCCCCGGCCGGCATCTCACCATGCTTGGGCAAGTTCAGGTCTCGGGGCTCAGATCAGCCCGCCATTCAACTATGGGGATGGCGGACCCGGCGGCTGGCGGATCATTGACGAGCCGGAACTGCATCTCGGTATGGATATTGTGGTGCCTGATCTCGCAGGGTGGCGACGCACGACGATGCCCACCTATCCAGACGTCGCTTATTTCGAAATTGTTCCGGACTGGGTCTGCGAAGTGCTGTCACCTTCAACCCGGCGCATTGATCAGAACGAAAAACGCACGATCTATGCTCGTGAAGGCGTCGCACATCTCTGGTTCGTCGATCCCGCCACGAAAACACTGGAAGCGTTCGAACTCCGCAAGGGACGGTGGCTGCTGCTGGCCACACTCACCGGTGACGCCCCGGTCTCGCAACCCCCTTTCGATGCGATCAGCTTTCCACTGGATGCGCTCTGGCCGGACGGGGGAGACGCGAAGGAGAGCAGGGAAGACGAGAACGGGTGAGGGTTGGGACAAGTTGCCCATGACACGCAGACCTCATATAGGAGTTACAAAGATGGGCGGCAAACAAATTCAACCAAAAGACACAGACGGGATGCCTGGGCGCTGATCTCAGACCTGATTTGACCTGAATCGATCAAGGATGATCTTCTGACATGTCATCGGCCGGAAATCTGTCGATGTCCACGGATCAGACACGCCCAAAACGGACGTTAATAGTCTTCAATTTCCATAGCATCATCGGAACGCATCGCCGCCCGAACGTCGTGGACATGATCACGCAACACCTGCCCCCATTTCCTGGCCGTCTCGAGGCCGATATCGAGATCCTCCATCAGCTGGCTTGCGGCATTTTTGCTGATCTGAATCTGCGCCGACTGATACGAGGGGTTGGGCGCGCTGGTCAGATGCGCGCGTTGCGCCCAGTCCAGAAGAGACGGCAACTTGACACACTGCCAGCCGATGCGTGAATCCACAAAGTTCAGGCTGTCCTTGACCTGAGAAGGACAGGATTCATCGTTGACGGCCTGCTGCAACGCACGGTCCAAAATCCCGTGAGATGTCGGGATCCTGTCCTCTCCATCCGCCAGGATCCAGCTCGCCACCAGGATTTCCGAAATATCAAGCTTGTGGGTCATGGCTGTGGCTCCCGTAACCTGTGATTGAATCAACGACTGAGCGATTGGCGTGGAATGAAGGGTTACTGTTTCGTATGCTTAACTGTGATCCAGCAATTCCCGCTCATTGATTTTCTGCTGTGATGTCAGTCGCTGAGTTCTTTGCGAAAATATTTTTTTTCGCAAACTCTTCGTGTCTCTCTGGGGCGTGTCTTGGCCGTGCCCGGTGATTCGTTGATGATGGGTGGCAACAATGCACACAATCGCGCCATGGCCTCACCGTGAGGGATGGTCTGATGGCCGCCGTCGCACGGTGTCCGTTCACATATCCCTCACTCTGATGCTGTGACCCGGAGAGGCGGGGGTCACGCGCCGATGCGGCCCTCTCAAGACCCATCTGACATCGCGGGATCGGATCGGTTGCGGCCGGCCTTCCGCACGCGATTGGCGCGGCTCCAGCGCCGCCAGACGCTTGACGCCTGTCCGTCTTTCGACACGACCGATCTCCTGTCGATTGACGCGCCATCCTATGACAGCTCTCACACAGTTCATGGTGACCCGTGCTGTCGGAAAGACCGCAGGAACGGCACGGTGACCACTGATCACCAGATGTCGGGGGCCGCCCGGATGCGCTGGGCCTGAACAAAACCGAACGAGTTCGGAATTAGCGGGAATTGCTGCGTTGGCGAGCACACTCTTGACAAAATGCGCCAAATGTCAGGTAGTGTCGGTATCCTTCACCTGGATGCGTTTGCCACGGGGTCCTAACTGTATCTGCGAAAAGGGGGAGACGGAAGCACTTTGTCCATCACGACCTGTCTGCCTATAAACACAATATTGGAAATTTTCTGTAAACTGATAATTCCAAAAGCATCCTTAAGTGAAGTGGCTGTTGCGCTTCAGACTGGAACGGGGGTTGGAAAAAGCGAAAACGATGACAAAACGGATTGAAGACACGCTTAAGCTTAATGTGGCGGACTTTGGACCGATTGTGAACGCCGAGATTGACCTACGACCGTTGACAGTATTCATTGGTCCGAGCAATACAGGCAAATCTTACCTTGCGATCTTGATCTACGCACTGCATCAGGTTTTCAGCCGCACCACACGTTCTCTGAGACATCGTTATTTCCTCACCAAACCTCCCGCCGTCCAAGACTTGTCCACAGCTGAAATCAAGGCACTACTCGAAGCGGCAAAACCCATTATATCTGCTCTTGCAGCAGATAATTCGTACAATCTTGCTTTGTCACGCCCCGTTGCTGAAGTGGTTCGTTCAAATTTTAATGGAATGGCAGATGCTTTGTCTGAAGAGATCGCCCGCTGTTTCGGGGTTGGGGAATCGCACAAGCTAATCCGCCGCGGCCGGACGAACACAGCCCGAATAATAATCCAGCGGAAACCCTATGACGGGGCTGATCTACTGCAGCATGCCATGTCACTTGCGCAGCGGCCTGAATTCACCTCCACAGTCCCGGCAGAAAATAAGCTTCTGTTGGATTCTAGAGACTTGGATCAATCTTTATACCCTATATTGATGCAATATCTGAACAAATTGGATGCCATCGACCCGAAGTTTTTGGCGTCTGAAATTGTATCGTCAATCTGTGGAATGATCCTGCCATTCCTGTTTGGCCCCTTGCATTCCCCGGCCTACTATCTTCCGGCTGACCGAACCGGAGTCATGCACGCGCACAACGTGGTGGTCAGCGCCCTGATTGCAAGCGCACCCGCCGGAGGGCTTCGTCCCGCAGGAACCATGCCAACGCTTTCAGGGGTGCTTGCAGATTTTCTCAATGAACTGATTGAAATTGACCAGAAGAAACAGGGAATGAAGAAGGGCAATATCGCGGGGCAGATCGAAGAATTGATCCTTGAGGGTTCTGTGTCCATCAATCGGTCGCCCCACGTCAATTACCCGCGTTTTGTCTACCGTCCGCGCGGGTGGAAAGAAAAAGACAATTTGGCGCTTGCAAACGCCTCTTCAATGGTCTCCGAGCTTGCACCAGTAATTCTGTATCTTCGGCATATGATCAAATCAAGGGATGTTCTGATTGTCGAAGAGCCCGAATCCCACCTGCACCCAGCCATGCAGGTCGAGTTTACGCGCCAACTTGCCGCTCTGGTTCAGGCGGGCGTTCGTGTAATTGTGACCACGCACAGCGAATGGCTGCTTGAAGAGTTGGCCAACATCGTCTACCGTTCCCAGATTCCCAAGGCAAAACGTAACGGTGCGATCGCGTTGCGCAAAGATCAAGTGGGCGCATGGTTGTTCAAGCCGCAACGGAGTCCGAAAGGCTCTGTCGTAGACGAGGTTTGTTTTAACGATTCCGGCGTGTATTCTTCCGGCTACAATGAAGTCTCCGAAGTGTTGCACAACGAGTGGGCTGCCATCTCAAGCCAGATCATGAACGGCTCATGACACTGCTGCCGGACCTTGTTCGGGAGAAGATCACCGACTTGCGCTGCCTTGCAAAAGGCAAAATCAAGAAGGAAGGATGTGCAGTCAAATTGACCAATATCCCTCCCCAACGACTGATTATTGATCTTGACAAGCCTGGATCACCTTTAGGGTCGGACAAGAAGCGCTGCGACTATCTTCTGGTCACCACAGACGGGCAAATAGGAGATTTGGTTGCGGTCCTTGAACTGAAGCGTGGGGGACTGGATACCAAAGAAGCTGTCAGTCAATTGAAGGCGGGAGCACGGGCTGCAGAAAAGTTAGTTCCCAAAGTTCGTGCAATCAGGTTTCGGCCTGTTGCTGCCTCCGGCTCAGTGCGTAAGCATGACCGCGTTGAACTGAAAAAACCAGGAAATCAAATTGCGTTTCACGGACGTCGGGAAGCTGTGCGATTGCTATCGTGTGGCGGCTTCTTGACAAATGTGCTTTGAAACAGAGCCAATTAGAGCATCCTTCCAAGCGGTACCACCGTGGCATCAGAGGGTCTCTTCGGAGAAAGACGCCAAAGGCGGTCCAACAGAGCCGTCTTGACGACGTGCCCGCACATGGCACAAAGGCGGTCCAGACAATGCGTACATTCCGATTGATCTTAATTGTCGCGAAGACATTCTCAATCCGATGTCGTTCCTTATAGGCGTCGCGGTCAAAATCGCGGGGCGTGCTTCGGTTCGACCTCGGTGGGATCACCGCCGTGGCTCCGCGTTCCGCC
>JAPOTI010000103.1 GCA_026709265.1 Paracoccaceae bacterium
AAAAGGCCGTTGACTGCCTCTACGAAGGTAGCTGATAACGGGGGCAAGTAGTTACGTTATCACAACTGTTCCCGGGTCTCAGAGCTTGACCCAAGCTGAACTTCCGGACTGTGACAAGCGCAAGTTGTTGATATCAGTGGCTTGGTTGGATTTTCACCGGGTGATGACTGGGTACGTTTGGGTCGAATACCGCGCCGTTTGCACATTTCGGCTTGCTGCGGCGTTGGTCGGGTGTCCGTGTGGAAGGATTTGGTTTCTGCCGGATGGGGTTCGACAGTGTTGTGGGTGATGGTGCCGAGATTGGTGCGCAGCGTTTGCAGATTGTGTACCGGTCGGCCATCTTCTGTTGTCTTGTTGCCCTGCCAGACCCTGCACGATTTGATCCTGGCACACCACCAGCCCGTCCATCGTCGCAGTGAGATCCTTCTTGTCACAGCCATCCGGCTACAACTCTGCACCGAGCGTGGTCGCCGCTGTCTCCGATGCCATCCCCCGCATCGTGGCCAGCTTGGAGGCCGGTGCCAGGATACGGGCGACGATCATCGCCGCCACCCGGTTGCGCATCACCGATGCCGTGCGATCCATCAGCCGATTACGGCCCCGCCGCTGCAGGGTACCCAGTATCGCTGCCACATGGCCATGCGGCAGCGACCGGGTGATGTCAAAGGATTCTGTGAAGGCGGCACCTGCGGTGGCACCTTCGAGTAGATCCCGCAATCCCTCCACCCGTTCAGGCAGCCATTGGCTCAGATTGGCGAGGGTGCGTGTCACGACTTTTCCAGTCTCGCGATAGGATTCGCATAGCAGGATGACTGGGGGCGAGGAGCGGTGGGGGACGGTGTCTATAAACAGGGATACGCATCGCCAATACCGGAATCGCTCACACCCTCGTCAACAAAAACCAAACCCCGATTTTTGATGGAAAATTCTGGAAGATCAGTCTCAGTGGATTGAGTCCATCATATCATCTCTCGAAATCTTGATTATCCCGCACCTGATTCACAACATACCGTGATTAGGTTGACCGTTGATGACATCAGTAGACGAATGGCTTGCGGCGACCAATAGACTTCAACAGTGTTTACGAAAGATAATATTTGGGAAATCCCAGGTCACGAAAATCAAGCAATCAAATTGCCGCACGAATCGCTGGCAAAATAGGGAAGTGAATCTTACATCTTGACTCTTTGGCTAACTTTGATTCTCCTCTATGTGGGGATGAATCGAACAATTGGCACAAGCAAGAATTGATCATCGTGTGCGTCGTCGGGAGTCACCCGCAGAAGTGCTAATGAGATATCTATTGTCGATCTTTCCTCCCTGTCGTAAATTCTTGCCTTTCCGGCAGGTTGTCCTTTGCAAAATTGCTCTTTCGTCAAATGAATCCAGAGGACAGTGCAAGGTCAACGGCCAAAAGGCCGACCAATCCGCGATACCAGAATCGCTCTTGAATCATGATCACAGGGCGCGTTTTGGATTGTAGTTTTGGTACGAGTTGGCATACGTCACGGTGGGTCGAAAATTATGGAGGCAAGATAGATGGGCCGTCAGATCGATTCACACAATCAGAGTCCAGTCGCGGCAACGGCAGTTGGCCTTCAGCTCTCGGCGGCAAACGCGCTGCTCTATCTCGCGCCTGTAAGCGTTCTGCCGCTCCTGATTGTCGCCGCTCATTTTGGCAGCTGGTGGATCGCTGCTCCGCTGCTGTTTTCCATGCTGACTGAACCTCTTGATAACCTTTCAGGACCTGAAGAAAGAAATATCGATGTGGGGAAGGAAATCGACAAACGGCTGACGGCTTACGATGTCGTTCTCTGGGTCTGGGTTGTCGGCTGGCCGATTACGCTCCTCTACGTCCTTTGGCAGATCCTTGTAATGAAACATCTTGCCTTTTGGGAATCGATTCTGATCGCCACGGCCTTGGGATATGCGGCCAGTATCGTTCTGGTTGCCGCTCACGAACTTCTACACGAAGGATCAGCAAAGCGACGGCATGTCGCCGAATTCCTTCTTTGTTCCGTGGGATGTGCACAGTATGCGACCGATCATATCTATGTTCACCATCCCAATGTTGCAACCCCCCGAGACCCTGCTTCTGCGCGCAAGGGAGTTGGATTCTGGCATTATCTCCCTCGATCCCTCGCGGGAAATCTGGCGGCCGGTTGGCGTGTTGCGACCGCAAGGCTATCGAAACGTGGTCACTCAGTATGGCATTATTCGAATCCATATTGGCGCTACGCTGTTGGTACTGCCGCATGGTATCTGCTCAGTTTTGCTTTGGCTGGCGCATGGGGAATCCTGATTGTCGCCATTATTCATGGCTGCGCGACCATCGCCCTTCGCCTCGGCGATTATATTGAGCATTACGGGTTGCAGCGGATCTGGCTTGACAGAGGCCGCTTTGAGCGCATTGAGCTTCATCATTCATGGAATGCGGTTGGTCGTTTGTCCAACTGGTTATACTATAATACCCAGCGCCATTCGGACCATCATGCACGGCCTGCAAGAGTATGGCCATTGCTTCAGAACCATGTTCAGGATGATGCGCCACGGTTTCCCGGAACCTATTCCAAGATGTTTGGCCTGGCGATGAGTCCGCACCGATGGTTTGCCACGATGGACCCGCTGGTTGATCGCTGGCGCGCCCGATTCTACCCACAGATTGAGGATTGGAGCGTCTATGAGAGTGCAGCCTTTGCTGCGCGGCCAGGAGATTTTGCTCTGATAAGTGAAATCCATGAATCGTCTCCCGCGATGCACAGATGGATAGAACGCGACCCGGAACTACTGGCCAATTTGCGGTCACGCGAATTTGTCGAAGTGACACTCCCAGATGATCTCGGCTTGCCATCGGAAGTTGCAGATGTCGCAAGAAAGGGCCTTGCACGCTTCTTCTGGACACGTGAGTTTGGGGTGGTTGCGATGAAGGAACAGATCGCAGATGCCGCGGTGCGTGATATCGAGGCCAAGGTTGAGTCAGTGCGCGATTGGACAAACAATAATGTTTTTCAGATTGCCGCACATGCGATGCGGGGAAATCTACAATCGTTGGAGTCAGCGCGTGCCATGTCCAATATTGCGGAGGCTGCGATAGCCTCGCTGCTGGCATCGGTCATTGATGGTCCCGGTAGCCCTTATGTCAAAAAAAACGGGAGTGGGATTGCGGTGCTTCTGGGGGAGGCAGCACGCGAGGAGGCGACACCCGGATGCGAACTCGAACTGCTTTTTATTTATACGAGTGGGTCAGCCGCGGACCAGAATTCACTATGCCACCTTTTCCGCAAGGAGCTGCAGGAATGGTTGCGCGGCAATCTGCTGTTTTCTATCCCCCGGCATGGCGTGAAATCATGGGAATGTCACTCACTCGATAATCTGTCAGGTTTTTGTCAGGCTTACCTTGCCCATGAGGTGACACGATTCGGTCCGCCCCGCTGTGTCTTCAGTTGGGGAGGCGAAGATGCGGCAGAAACGAAGTTTGCCGTGGCTTGGCAAGACGCCATCAACGGTCACCTGCCAGCTGTGACCAATGCACTGGCACAGCACCATGAACACAAGTCGGATACAGCAGGTCCTCGCCGGTCCTTTTTCCTGAATGACATTCTGCTAGAGTTGGAGCGGGAGTCCGATTTCTTGCGCTGTTTCCTTTACTTCTCGGATCCGCGCGGCGCATATCCTGATCCGGTGACAGCATTCGATACTGCATGTCAGCGCGCTGCCTGCGATGTTGAAACTTCCAGTCGTTTGGCCGCGACCGCAACATTCGTGCGATCCTTGCGCATCGCTGAACGATTACTTGTCGGGAATGAATCTGAGTCAATACCGGAAGATTCGATGAAGCAGGCGATCATGCGTTGTTGTGAAATCGAGAACGATCGATCTCTTGTTGAATGTGTTGAGCGGGTTTCTGGTCACAGCGAACGTGACCTGGCTGAATTGCATCTTGACTCGTTGTTCAATGCCGATCGTTTCGCGCCTGACGCGACTTAGCCTTGAGCCAACTGTACATGTTGACCGTTGCTGCGGCGGCTCGAGGCGCTTTGGGTTGTGCAGATCGCCGATCACAAGTTGAAATTAAGAGGAGCCTTTTCTGATGTCTTCTACGGACATGTCGGCTGAGCGGCCAAGTTCTGGTCGTGGGATACTGAAGATTGTCGACGCGGAAGAGATGGGTCGAATTGAGTTTCCGGCCCTTACGCCGCATCTTGATTGGAGAACACTTGATGAGACGCGGGTTATCCTTGTCTCAGAACGTTTCAATACGATGCTGTCAGGACGTATCTACGCAGACCTTCTGCCGTTGCTTGATGGCAAACGATCACGACGCGAGCTTGCAGACATGCTTGCCAATTCTTACCGGGAGTCCGCTGTCTCCATTGCCCTCGCCGCTCTTGCAACGCGTGGGTATATCGTTTCCGGAAATTACACGATGGAACAGGGCCGCGCAGCGTTCTGGTCTTCGCTCGGGGCATCGCCAAGAGCGGCCGAGTCACGCTTGACATCGGCCCTGGGGAGGGGGGGGGGGGGTTGTCTGCGATGATGGTCACCTTGCCAGCAAGCTTGTTGAAGTCAACGGGTCTGCAGACACTGCCAGTTGTGACACGTTGCGAGTCTTCGTTTGCACGGACTTTTTAAATGAGCGAAACGCGGAGATCAATCGGCAGCACCGCCAGTCCGGCCTGCCATGGATGCTTGTCAGGCCAGTGGGAGTTGAAGCCCTGATCAGCCCGGTTTTCCAACCAGCGGACGCTGATGCCGCTTGCTGGGAATGCCTGTCATATCGCTTGCGGGTCAATAATGAAGTTCATGCGTTCGTACGCAATCGTTTCGGCAATGACGCTGCTTTTCTTCCTTGCGCGACTGAGTCCGCATTCCTGGATGCAATTTACGGTCTGGTCAGTTTAGAGATCTCAAAATGGTTGGTGTTGAGAGAGTTTGCGCCATTGCACAAGCACGCACTGACAATAGATGGTAGCAGACTCAGTGTCGAACATCACCAGGTTATACGTCGTCCGCAATGTTTCGCTTGTGGCGATCCGAAATTTTCTCGGCCCGACCGATCGCCCATGCCAGTGCGACTGCAGGCGAGTCCAAAGACCATTCGCAATAGCGGTGGTATCCGTTCAGTTACACCTGAAAGAACTCTGGCCCGTTATCGCCACCTCGTCGACCGAATCAGTGGCGTTGTCACGTGGCTGGAGAGTACCGGTGATGCAACGGACCCGTGGCTGCACACACATTGGGCTGGAAGTAATTTTGCGCTACGCAGTGGTGAACTTGAGACCCTCAGGAAGAGCCTCCGCAGCAAAGCAGCAGGCAAGGGAAGCACGTCCGCACAATCAGAGGTCAGTGCGCTTTGTGAAGCGGTTGAGCGCTACTCCGGGGCATTGCACGGTGACGAGATTGTTTGCCGCAAGAGCTTCAAGGATTTCCAGTCTGATGGAGACACAGTGGCGATTCATCCCAATGAGATCCAGCTATTCAGTGAACTTCAGCTGGGTGACGCGAAGCAGATCAATGCCGAGGGACATCCTTACAATTTTGTTCCGAACGCCTTCAATTACGATGAGCCAACGAACTGGACACCGGTTTGGTCACTGTCCGAGGAAAGGCATAAGTTCCTGCCAACCCAAATTTTGTACGCGACACCGCCTGAACTTCGTGATCTGCATGGATTGAGATGCGATTCCAATGGTTGCGCTTCCGGGAACACGCTTGAAGAGGCCATCTTGCAAGGATTCTTTGAACTGGTGGAGCGCGATGCTTTTGCTATCTGGTGGTACAATCGGATTCGTCAACCGGGAGTGAATATCGAATCTTTCGATGATCCGTACCTTGCGGCTGCAACAGGGTATTATCGTGATGTCGGTCGCGACCTGCGAATCCTTGATATTACGCATGACCTGAATATTCCGGTTTTCGTTGCGGTTTCCCGCACGATTGACGAAGAATATGAGGATATCATTTACGGTGCCGGAGCCCATCTTGATGCCAGCGTTGCCTTGATGCGGGCGATCTGTGAATTGAATCAGTTCTTGAACTGGAAGGGGGCAGTATCGCAGCGCAGCTTTGCGAGTGACCTCGACGCGCAGATATGTGTCGAGTGGTTCAAAGAGGCGCGCCTAGCAGAACATCCATGGCTTGAAGCGTCACCAGATATCGTGCCACGGCAAAAATCAGATTTTTCCAGCCCCAGCACCAGAGATACGCGTGAGGATATCGAACAATGTCGCGGCTTGATTGAATCTCACGGTATGGAAATGCTCGTGCTGGATCAGACAAGGCCTGATATCGGTATGCCAGTGGCTCGAGTCATTGTTCCAGGCATGCGACATTTCTGGCAGCGTTTCGCGCCCGGTCGCCTGTACGATGTTCCCGTAACTCTGGGCTGGTGCCAGACACCGCTTGATGAAGCATGTCTGAACCCCGCGCATGTAATTATCTAGTTTGACAAATGGCACAGAATGAAGGCTGGATGGCTACCGAGACAGACCTGCTGTCGCAGGCAGGCTCACTTGGTGACCTGTATGAACTGATCCGTCCACAGATTTCTCCAACCCTGATTGACGGTGAGGGTTGGGAGAAGCTGGTTGACCGTGCGCGTGAACTTCCGGTCACCATGGCGGCTTTTCCGTTCGGATTCGAAGTTCCATTGCATGACTCGCGCCCGATCGTTGATTTCGGTGTATCGCTTGTCAGCGGAACGCGGACAGCATCAATGTTCAAGCAGCGGGCCGAATCAGAAGTGTCCGATCCTGCCCTCAAAGGGCTTGTTCAGCTTATTGAGGAAAAAGGGAGAAAGGACTCTCCGCTTCATCACATTACAGGGCCCAAATTGTTACTTGAATTTGATATCGCATCGGCAGTTGCCGACTCCAGACCCAATCCGGGGATCTTTCTCTACCCTGAGGATCTGGTTCTGTCGGGAGGCAATGGCCCAGGCGAAGACAGTCACAAGAGAAAGCTCATCAAGCTAAGGGCCGTGCTCGAGGCGTTGGACAAGGCCGCTGCGCGGAAGTCGATACGATCACAGCATGACAGGGTCGAGAATATCTTTGGGGAGTTGCCCGAAGGTACGCGTATCCTGGCGGCTGGTGCGTTTCCATCGCGCGACAGTTCAACGCGCATTGCCATTCAGGGTTTCAGGGATACAAGCTCGATCGAAACCCTTGTCCGTAAATGTGGCTGGCAAGGAAATCTGACCGATGCTCACAGCTTTTTGAACCGCCTGATTGAGAGCAGGGAAATCAACCGTGTGTCCCTGCATCTGGATGTTCAGGACGATGGTGTTGGCAAGAAACTCGGCTTTGGTATTTTCTGCCAGCCCGATGATACCATGAAAGCGATCAGGGGCGGAGGATACTGGCTTGATCGTCCGAAATACTGGGCAGCAACGCTCAAGGGATTTGGTGAACTTGAGTTGGCACAGGCAAAGAAACTTGAAGCTCTCTCCGGTTGGTCATCCGGACCTTGTCTTCTCTACGGATCCAAGAATTCATTCCTGTTGCTGCGGGGAATCCATCATCTGAAAATGGCGGTCGACAATGGCCGAATCTCTCAAATCAAGGCCTATGTGTTTATGACGTTCTGCACCTATCGCAAAACGTGAATTTCAGTCTGCAGCATCAACTGAATATAAAAAAAGACACAATGAGTCATCGCTGACAGTTTAAACGGGCCACCGTCAACTGATGCCAGATAACAATACTGCTGGCAACATGAGGAGATAGATCCCACCATGTTGCCGAGAATGTATAGTTGTCAGGAGACCCTTAACAGCAGCAGCAGCAACGTCCCGCAGCAACCGCTTCGAGTTGATCTTCGGTCAGCTCGACCGGTGGCAGGGCGATGTGGAGAGTATCATCGCCGCTATCGTGCACTTCGATTTTCATGCTATCCGGGAAGTCGACTCCCAGTTCTGACTTAATCGCTGATTTTGGATCCGAGATGAGCTGTGAGCGAAAATCCGGATCGACGGTAGCCTTTTCATACAACGCATTCCGCATGTCATCAGCGGATTTCATAGGATTTTCCAATTTAATAACCCTTCATATTAAACAGAATTACTGATGTCAGTATCTCCATCACAAGGTACATGTCAAGCAAAATATTCTGCCGGAATGTGAGTTTTGCAAGTTGCCCCTTGGCTGATTGCAATTTCCTTGCTGTCGAGACGAAACCGGCCATCTTCGCAAATGGAATCCAGTCATCGTGGTTTCACCAATCTGCCCCACAGTTTTACTCGCGGGTGAGAATTTTCGTGGATCTCTCCGCCACACGGAAAAACTCACCATGTCCGGCAGATTGTCCGTTGCATTGATGCTCTTCGCCAGGGCGGTTCCTGGAAAACCACATCTTGTCCACGGTTTGAGAATCGACCAATTCGCCATGCCGGGACTGTGCCCGGTTACATATCCCGTTCACGCTTCTTGCCGACGAACGAGTCTACTAAAAACACCATTCATTGAATTCAATTCATGAAAGGTGCCTTGTTCGACGACCTTCCCGGATTGCAGAACGTAGATCCGATCGGCCTCGCGCAAAGTGGAGAGGCGATGTGCAATGACAATCCGTGTTATCGGCAGTTTCGACAACCGATCCATGACCTTATATTGACTTTTATTGTCGAGAAAGCTGGTCGCTTCGTCCAGAAACAGAATCCGTGGGCGACGGGCCAGGGCACGCGCAATCGTAATTCTCTGTAACTCCCCTCCCGACAGGACATTTTGATTGTCGCCAACGCAGGTCAACATCTGCATTGGAAATTTTTGAATTTCATCAGCGATGTCAGCGTCTCTTGCCGCGGCCCATAAGTCGTCAGCGTCAACATCTTGCAGTCCGGCAGTAATATTGTCCCACAGGTCTTGCGGATAGAGATTCCCAGCTTGCGGAACTGCACCGATTCTGCGGCGCAGTTGCCAGGTATTGAGCTGCCGCAGGTCTCGTCCATCATAGTTGACAGTTCCACTCAGGGGTTCATTGAGTCCAAGGGCAAGACGGAACAGGGTGCTCTTGCCAGATCCAGAATGTCCGGCGATTGCAATAAACTCTCCCCGCCGTGCGTGAATCGATACGTCGTTCAATATCATTGGCCCCTTGGGGTCATACTGAAATGACACGTGGTCAAAAGAGAAGTCTCCGTTCAGATTTTTCACAGCCTCTTTGCCTGAAACTTTCTCCGGTGCTGCGGCAAGAATGGGTCGAATCTGCGTAAGTTCGGTGGCAGCGGCGGCGATCGCATCGAACGAATAACCCAGTCGAACGATTCCCGTCATGAAAAGCATAAATGATGTATAAATCAGCAGAAAATCAGCGGCGGAAATCGTTGTGGAACCGCGTAAAGCAGCCGCACCGAAAAGGATCGAGGCCGCGGTCAATGGAAGAGATGAAACAAACGCGCGCAAGCACCCCTCCCAAGCCATAAATCTCATTTCAGCCTGTTTCTGTACGCTATAATGCTGTGCCCATACTGCGTATGCGGACCCTTCGGCTCCGTCGATTCGCAGTTTGGCAATCCCATTGATGAGCTGATACAACATGCCAGCAAGGCGATGAGAGCTATTGAGGATGACGCTGTAGGGGGAAACCTGCCGCCAACCGAGCAATAAGGTCACGGCGAGTGCGAGTATCCCAAATGCAGCTGTCGTGAATCCCAAAGCGATGTCGAAAACAAAAATGATTGCGATTGCAGGAATCAGGAAAAGTGTTGACAAGATGTTGTTTGCCGCCATGCCTTGTACTGTGTCACGAAGGCGTTGAAACGCCATGCCACGCAATGCTCTGTCACCCGCCGAATATTGTTTGAGAAAATCAACCGGGAGTCTGAGAAAATGATCCCAGAACGCCGCTTCAATTCGTGACATCAGCCGGCTCTCAGCTCGTAGCAATGCCATTCCCTGCAGGACGTAGATCAGAGCCCATACAAACGCAAACGCACCAAGCCCGAGGGTCAGCACCAGCAACAGACCCGTTTCACCATTCGGAATGACCCCGACGGCTACAAACCACAACGCAATCGGGGGTGACAACAGCAATATGGTGCAGGCCAATCCGGCAATGACATAGCGGGCAACGCCTAATCCAAGTCCTTCGGAAAATTCCCGGATCAGTTCAGCCGGTTTATGCGTTGTCAATGACAGGGGGCGGTAGAATTGCCAAGCGACTCCAGACAGTGATTCCGCATCCTTTGCCGTCACGCGCGAGCTCTTCCCGGTCTTTGGATTAACCATCCGATAGACCCCGAATGGACCCGGCAGGAGTGCCACCGGATCATGGCTTTCCTTGAGAAAAGCCAACAATGCGCCGCCATCACCAGCGCGCCACCAGCGATCGACAACATCAATGCTCAAAGTGCGTGCACGCACACCCGATACGTCCAGGATGTCAACGAGGGTTGGTGTCGATCCATCTGTCCTGTTCTTTTCTGGCCAGACAAATTCAATTCCCTCGCGTCGGCCAATTTCCTGCAAGGCTCCTGCCAGAGGATAGTAATCTGAAACATCTGAATGCCGTTTACCTTCCATCAGGTTGAGAAGCTGTCGTCGTGCCCGCGCCTCATCGTTGAATCGGGTTGCAGTGCTGGATCTTTCCAGATTGGTCTGATCCACCACTCTGAGCATCTGGTTCATTCGTTCGGTGGCAAACATCAGTTTGTGAAATTCTGCCAATTCGCAAAACAGTTGCCCATTCTCTACAAGAATCTCTGTGGTTGGCCCGGACTCAGGCAAGAATGGTGGATCAATCAAAATCCAGGTATCAGGGGTGAGCGGCAGGGACCTTGGTGCACCCTTGTCGTCACAACCCTCAACGACGATAATGCCCATGAAAAGCGTGGCACTGTCAGACTGATCTGGTGGGGTCAACCACGTCACCCCCCGCCGCGATGAAATCGTGCCTCCCAGAATCTTGGGAGCGTCACCAGCTTCAATCAGGTGATCCGGCAATGGTTGTTGCAGGAAATCAGGGCAAAGCGCTGCTGACACATCCAGAATCCAGGTGTTGGCGAGTGTGGCAAGATCAGACGCAGGCAGTTTGGCAATTTCGGTCAGGGGAATCTGCTGCAAACTGGTTCCGGGCAGGCCTTTAGCCACGAGGCTGAGCGAGGTGTCTTGCAGATCCGGGGTGACATTTGGAAGCAGCCGACCCGCCTCTGCCCGCATCAGTGGCCGCGGATGCGTCTGCTCCTTTCCGTCGCGCATCTCGACAAAAGAGAGATCCACGGAACCTTCCTCGACCAGCCACACATGGTCGGGATCACTCAAGTCGAGTGGCAGGTTTCCGGCGCAGGGAATGGTCTTGCCGACCTTGTTTGCAAGCTCTCTTGCCGTGTGTCTGCTCAGTGTCGTCATTGCGCTAGCCAGCCTCAATCAGCTGGCGATAGTGACCGTCTGCTTCGCTCATAAGCTGGATGTGGGTTCCTCGCTGAACAGCGATACCTTTCTCCATGACAACGATCTCGTCGCAGTCACGAATCGTGCTCAAACGATGGGCAACGACGAGACAGCTCACGCCGCGGCGGCGCAAGGCATCGTCCACTTCCTTTTCCGCGTCGGCGTCAAGTGCACTTGTTGCCTCGTCAAGGATGAGCAAGGTGGGACTGGTCACCAAAGCGCGAGCCAGTTCCAATTTCTGGCATTCACCGCCACTGAAGTTGCCGCCATCCTCATCGACCATTTCTGCATAACCCGCTGACCGTTGGAGAATCTGCTTGTGAATGCCGGCGTCACGGGCCGCCGCAACAACGATCTTGTCAGGAACCATTGGGTTCCACAGTGTAATATTGTCGCGGACAGAGGCAGAAAAGAGAAACGGTTTTTGCTCGACGACCGAGAGAGAGCGAACGATGACTTCATTGGGGATTTCGTCACGTGGCAATCCGTCGAGCAAGATCTCCCCAGACCAGGGTTCAAGACCGCCTAGAATCAGTGAGGCGAGAGTTGACTTTCCCGAGCCGCTGGAACCAACGATGGCAATTCTTTGCCCCGGCCTGATGATCAGATTGAAATCCTTGATGAGTGGCGGTCGTCCGCGATCATAGCCAAAGTTGATGCCGCGCAACTCGATATGCCCGTTCAACTGCAACTTGCCATTCAAAGTCGCTGTCGTGGCACGATTGTCAGGAGTGGAATGTCGTCGCGAGAAGCGACTATCCATCTCGCTCTCAGTGATATCCTCAATCCCCTGCAGACCCATGACCATTTCCTGGAAACCATTGGCGAATGCGGACAAACGTCCAATGGGGGAAAGATACAAACCGGCCAAAACAAAGATTGTCACCAATGCACCAAGAGTCATGTCACCTGTGATCACTGCATTCGCTCCAAATGCCAGCACCAAAGCATACGTGACAATGACAAGGAGTCCGGGGATGGCGGCGTCCAAGTGACCTATCTCGAAATATCGTTGTCGCGCAGACAGTTCGCGCGCCTGATGGCCGCTCCAGCGCGAAAAGAAACTGTGCTCAGATGCTGTCATTCGCAGACCATCGGCTTGTTGCACCATCAACATGCCCACCGCGAGCAGCATCGTCTGCTCTCGTCGTAGCAAACTGCCTCCTTCTGAACGGATACTCCTGGTAAACCGGGTCGCGAACATTGTCAGGATTGCTGCGGTCAGAACAATCATTGCCAGCTGCGGACTCAGAATCAGGATCGCGATCAGATACACGGCACTCATGGCGACCTCAACCAGCGATTCGACAAGCTGCCGCTGAACACCCCTGGAAATTCTGTCGATTGAGAGAATCCTGTTGGTCAAATCGCCTGAAAGCCTGTGACTGAAATAATGTATTGGCAATCTCAACAGCGTTGATACGCATTGTTCGCTCAAGGCGATCGACATCTGCATAGACAGGCGACTGATGAAATGCTGTTTGATCCGACTGACAAAGAAGACCACGACGGCGGCTAGGAGGATAGCTATGGAAATCGCGCCGAGATTTCTGCCTTCAACCATATGCCGATCAATGAATACGCCGAGTGCCAGTGGTGCAGTCAAGCCAAGAACTGTTACCACGAGACTGGATGCGACAATGTAAAACAGAATGCGATAGCTTCCCTGGAACCATCGCATGAAACGGTGCAGCACCCCCGGAGGAGGTGCTCCGGGCACAAAACCGGTCGATGGCTTCAGATGAAGCGCAATCCCTGAAAATCCATCTGCAAATTCCGTGTACGACAAGGTACGCCGTCCCATTGCCGGGTCATTCAAATAGGCATGCTTTGCGTCAAACCCTTCAAGGATCAGGAAATGACTCCACTCCCAAAACAGGATTTGTGGCATGGGCATTTTTTGGAGATTGTGCGCCTGGACTCTTCGCCCCTTGCATTCCAGACCGTAATGACGAGCAGCCCGTGCAAGACCGGCAGCCGTCGACCCGTCACGGCTGACAGCACACTGCTGACGAAGCTCGCTCAGGGGCACCCATCGACCAAATAGTGCGAGAATGCTGCCCAGACAGGCTGCACCGCATTCGGTCATGTGCATCTGCATCACCAAAGGCGTGACAACCCGCTTGTCGGGCTTGGTGCGCTTTGAATTGATGGAGGAACTGAATTTCATTTGTGGAGTCTAGATAATGATGATGTCATATGGAAGCCTAACCTGCGTTCTGCGTTCTGGAAGTCGTTTGCGCATTCTTCGGGCGGAAACGGGTCCAGCAGGTTGCCGCTGCGTCTCCAGGTCACCTCTTCTGTCCGCTCGGCGGCGTTGCGCAGGAGGTGCTTGAGCTTGGCAAAGACCTGTTCGATCGGGTTGAGATCCGGGCTGATGGGTGGAAGGAACAACCGATGGGGGGGGGGGGGCACCCGCCTGCCTGATCGCCCTTCTGATGGCATGTCCCTTGTGGCTGGAGAGATTGTCCATCACCACCACGTCCTTTGGTGCCAGCGGCGGCAGGCGGAAACGTTCGATATCGATACGAAACCACGCCGCGACCGGAGAGATGCCCCTTGCGTCATCAATGGATCGGTCGAGGCGCAAGCTGGTGGCGAAGATCACTCAATGGCCAATAACTGCCGAGGCGGTTCTGGTTTGTAATATCGCCCATCGCCATCATCTCAATAAAGGAAGTGTCCATATCATTGGTCGCATCACAGGCACCCTGTGGCCAACATTGATGGGGTCGCATCACAGACCGCACGGAGATCCGTGGTGTGAGGACGCCCTGCTGCGACGGGGGCGGAAGCCACGGCGCAACACATGACCATTCGTCATCGGTTTCATATCGCCCCGTCTTGCGTTGATCACGCTGATATGGATTGACCGCTGAGATTTCTTTATTATGTCATCATGTGACTCCTCACAACACCCTGACCGTGTCGGGGAGTGATTCCCATATGGCTGGGTTTGGGCCACGATTGATTCCTGATCTGTTGCTTCCGGCGAATCAGGCGGCCCTGGCGAGGGGTGTGCGATTGTCGTTGGCCGAGAAATGGGCATGGGCGTGGTGCCGTCTGTAGGTCCGTTGGGCCCAGACGCTGTCAAAGCGCCCTGATTGGCGCCGGGCCCGGAAAGTGAGAACGCCCTGACCACCCGCACGACCCCAGGCGCTGGCCGCTGCGCTTGAGCCGGGTGTTGACGATCATTGTGTTCGCCGCATCCTTGGTGGGGTCGCTGCCGATGGGAGAGCCGGCAGCGCGGGCCTCCCGATAACGCATCCGCTGGCGGTGGCTGCGGACAGTGCCGCTGGCGGTGATGATCTCGCCCGCCCCTGGGCTTTTTCTCTGGAGATCACGCAAGGCATCAATCACCTGACCCACGCCCGCCCACGTCATGGGGATCCTCTGTCAGGATCGCCTTGTGTGTGTCGAACCCCGCCGTGCTCCTGGCGCTCTCGGCCCCGTAAGCGGCATCGGCGGCGGCCTTGAGAGACTGGCAGGCATCCCAGACATCGACCCACCTGATATCCGGGGTCAAGCTCTCCAGAAACGTCCAATTGTCCCGGGCCCCATCGGCGATGGCGACAATCTTCAACTCTCGACCCTGCGCGGCCGCCAGCTGCATCCCGTGCCACACCTCCTGGCTGATCTGGCGTTTCAGACAGGTTTTGCCCGGTTCCGGAAGTCGCGCAAAAGTGCGTTGTGTGAGCATCGTCCCCTCGCTGTCGAGCTGCGCCACAACGCCGCAGGCGGCCTCACGCCAGCCCGGTTCCGTGGCCTGTCCATCCCGCTCTTCCGCAGGCATCCGCATCATCATGCCAATCTTCGTCATTCCGCATCTCTTCCAGCAGGTCATCGGCCTGATCCTCAAACTCCTGACCCCCCTCTGCCGTCAGCCGGATCAGCATCCATGTCTGGAGTCAAGTGATTTTTTGGGGGCTTATATACTCAACTGAAAAATTGGTCTGAAACAGGAGAATTTCTGGCGATTGTTTGCAGGTCATGTCCGCACAGGGCCAGCAAAGATTTAATTTGCAGCTCGCCGACCTGCCCTACGCATCGAATATGATCCAATTCAGTCAAGTATATAAGCACCATTTTTTGGGGCTCTTCCCCAGCGTTATTCATGTTTTTCCACACGTCGGGTACACGGAGTCTGGCCCGCTTCAGCCACGGCTGGCGGGAGTCCGGGATCGGGTCTGCGCGCGGGTCAGATGGGTGTGCGTTCCTCTCCGTGGCACAGTCCCGCGCCTGACGGGGATTGATCCCAATCACCGAAAAGCCCGGCGCACAGAGGGTGGGCCACAGCGGCACAGGCCGCCGTCCTGTTGCGTCCATCCCCATGCCATCGGGGCGCGTCTCACCCCACCCTGCGGTGATGTCGGCACACCCGGACGCCTCATGCGACACGGTCCGGTTTTCGCCCTTCCCATCACTGTCCAGCGTGTCCTGGTGGACATCACGACCGGCTGATTGTCGGGTCACCGTCTCCCACGCCGCGTCTCATGGAGGATCCCCCGCAATGACCCCAGCCTCCATTCCGGACCCGGGAGGCCGAGCGGACAGGCGTGCCGACCCGGCTGATCCGCGGATCTGACATCCCAGGCGGTGTCGGTCCCACACGCCCGCAGCTGATCAGCCGCGGGGGTTCCGCTTCTGGAATTGTGCAAAAGACGCGGGGCTGTGCAAGCCGAAGGCCACAGAATTCCTGCGTGATCCACAGGAATTTTTGCACCCCACAACAACCGCCTCCTCTTTTGTCTTGATTCCTGATTCGAAGACATATGAGGCTGCTGGTCGCGGGATCCGCGCCAGAGATCCGCCCCATCCCGCGCTGGTAGGCTGGCCATGATCGCTGCCACAAGACCCGCGGCCGCAGGTGTCATCTCATCTGGGGTCAGACCCCGAATCTGTGGCACGTCAATCAACCTGAGAATTTGCGACAACCAGGGTCAGAATCTGAGGTCGCGCCCCTCTCACCCAGATTGACACTCTACAATCATCGTGTTGCTTGCGCTGTCGTCACGCGTTGGGTTATGTGCGCCCGGCCAGAAGCACCAGGAGCGGCGGGTTGATGTAGAGCTTCTCGCGCCCCGCCTTGATTTCCTCAAGGAGGCCTGCGACCACGAGTGCCTTAAGATAGGCCGCAGCCGTTTGGCGCTTGGCAATGTCGGCTTTGACGATGTCACCGATCCGGCAGTAGGGATGTACGAAGAGCAGTTCCGTCAGTTCACGCGAATAAATCTTCGGTATCGTCCTTCGAATTGTGGCGCCTGTCTTGTCAAGAAGCTCGCGGATTGCGTGGATTTTTGACGTTGTCGATTCCGCCGTCGTTCTGACAGCCTCCAGAATGAAGAGGATCCACCTCTCCCAATCCTGTCGGGCCGTCACCTCGAGCAAATACCGGTAGTAGAGCGCTTTGTGTTGAATGATGTACCGACTGAGATAAAGGACGGGCGTGTCGAGTAGTCCCTTGTCGATGAGATAGAGCAGGTTGAGGATGCGTCCGGTCCGACCATTTCCGTCGACAAACGGGTGGATCGCCTCGAACTGATAATGCATGACCGCAAGGCGGATCAGTGGATCAACCTCTTCTGTTTCGTGAATGTAACGTTCCCAGTTGGCCAGTTGATCCCGGAGAACGTTTTCTCCTTCCGGTGGCGGTAACTACTTGCCCCCGTTATCAGCTACCTTCGTAGAGGCAGTCAACGGCCTTTT
>JAPOTI010000083.1 GCA_026709265.1 Paracoccaceae bacterium
CCCGCGCCTGCGGGCGGCCCGGCATCAGGACGGAATCATGGGGGTGAGCAGTTACTAAAATATAAGAAAACGGAATGCGCCAAAGACATCTTCAAGATTATTTCCAAAGATATACAGCATCAGCATGTTGCCCAGAAGGTGCAGCCATCCGCCGTGCAGAAACATATGGGTGACCAGACCGATCGGGGACGTGTTGGGGTAAGGAAATACACTCCAGGTATCCCACGCCTGTTCAAATTTCACTTCGACCGGGAGGTTGGCACCGGCCATCGGTGTCGCATATGAGAAAAACAGCAGGATGTTGATGAGGATCAGCGTCCAAGTCACATATGGGCGTCGATTGACCGGGTTGATATCGCGATAAGGAATCAGCATTGTCGTACGGAAATGCCGGGAACGTTTCGCGTCAGGTGACGAAAGACCCGGTGTTGAACAGGATCCCGGAGGTCAGGGCCTCAACTTGACTGCTGAATATCAACATGCGTGGAGTTTGCGGTGATGCGGCGATCGTCAGATATGGATAATCCGAGGTACGATACCAAATGACTGACGTCAAGAATTCCCGATTGACGTGGCATGAAGCCGCGTCGATTCATGACGCAGCGGGTTGCATTGATCACGCCGGATTTCGTGCCGAGATTCAGGAGAAGTCCTTCCCGTCAGGCAACGCACAGGTCGCAAATGGACGCGGCGGCATTGCTGGACTCAAAGATTGGATGATGTTGGCGGCACGAAAAGGGGAGGTTTGCATGACCCGGTCAGGCGCGCATCTGTGTCCCCAGATGCCCCCCGATGATGGTCCTGACGCAATGCCGGTTTTGCGGTGTTTGACCGGAGGATCGGTCGGCGCACCGATTGAGGTTCGTCGGACGCATCAGTCATGGATTCGCTCATTCCATGTCAATCAGCGGCTGTGGAACCTGTCTCCTGATGATCGCTACGCTGTGCTGGGTGATCTGTCCCATTCGCTGTCTCTTTATGCGGCTGTGGAGTCCATCCATCTCGGGGCGCAACTTCATCTCGTCTCGGATCTCAATGCAACGGCACAGTTGCGGGCATTCCGGCAGCAGCAGATTACCGTCCTGTATGCCACGCCTGCACAGATTGGACTCATTGATGCGGCGCACCGCCATTCGCCGCCGCCGCAGGTGAGGTCGCTCCGACTTTTGCTGATTGGTGGTGCCAAGCTGCCATCGCACCACCGCGCCAAAATGCAGACATTATTTCCCCAGGCAGAAATCTGGAAATTCTATGGGTCTGCAGAAACAAGTTTTGTGTCCATGCGTGGAGATGACAGCGGTGACGATTCCGTCGGCCAGGCCTATCCGGGTGTCGACATATCCATTGTGGATGCGGACGCTTCCGGTTGCGGCAGAATCGCGGTGACGAGTCCTTACACATCACTGGGTTACGGGCCCGGCACATCGGGTTCCGCCGACTGGTGCAACGGGGCCGTGATCACCAATGATATCGGGGTCATGCGGGCGGGCGGTGACTTGGCTTTAATGGGGCGAGGGGATCGCAGGATCAAGATCGCTGACAGACAGGTCTGTGTCGAAGAAATCGAAACCTGTATTCTCCGGTTGAGTTCGGTTTCACAGGTGGCCGTTGTCCCGGTTGCGGACACGCTGCGCGCAACATGTCTCGTTGCCTTTATTCAGGCAGCAGACGGGAACCCACGGGTTGAGCAGGTCAGGGACTATTGCCGTGAAAAGCTGGATCCGCTGGCGCGTCCCCGGAGAATTATTGCGCTCAACCACTGGCCACTTCTGCCGTCGGGGAAGACCGATTATGGCAGACTTCGTGCGCGGCTCGACGCGGATTCTGATGGCGCCAATCCGATCTCGATGGCGGATTGACGACAAACACGACGCGGGCAAATGGCAGGACAAATATCAGGCCAGGCATCAAGAGCGGTTTTTCTGATTGCTGCCAGGCGTACAGTCGTGGCCCCAAAGGATGGTGATCTCCGATCGATAGCGCCCCACGAGATGGCCGTCACGGCGGTGGAGGCCTGTCTGAGAGACGCCAAACTGTCACCTGATTGCATCGATGAGATCGTGCTGAGCAATTGTCTTGGAATGGGCGGAAATCCAGCGCGATTGACCGCTCTACAGGCGGGTCTTCCGACGCATGTCGCCGGTTTGACAATTGACCGGCAATGTTGCGGTGGGCTCGATGCCCTTCTGACAGCAGCGGCCCTGATTCGCTCCGGTCAGGCCGATTTTGTCCTGGCTGGTGGTACCGAGAGTGCCTCGCTGCGCCCGAACTGTTTTGCCGCCCTTCCAACAGGCGGATATATGGATCAACCCTTCAATCAGGCACCGTTTACGCCCTGGCCGGAACGGGACCCGGATATGCATGAGGCGGCGGCTCGCCTGGCGCGCAACCTCAGGATTTCCAAAGAGGAGCAGGACGCGTGGGCGGTCAAAAGTCATCACAAGGCGAGATTGAGCCAGGGTCGAATGGCGGGTGAGATTGCCGCTGTCCCTGGAACGGGCGCCGAACGTGATGGCTTTACCCGGCAGCTGACAATGGAGACATGTCGCCGTGCGAAACGGGTCAGTGACGCCATCACAGTGGCCAATATGGCAGTTGCCGCAGATGGTGCGGCAATGTGCCTGCTGGTCTCAGAACGTGTGGCCTATTCATGGCCCCGTATTCAATTGATGGCGGGAGCAACGATGGGGGGTGATCCGGAATTGCCCGGAACTGCCCCGGTTGCGGCCATAGAGACGGTGATGCGCTGCTGCAATCTGCATCCCGACAGGCTTGCCGTTGCAGAGATCATGGAAGCCTATGCGGCTCAGGCCATTGCCTGCGTGAATTTGGCCTCACTTCCCCATGACTGCGTCAATCCAGGGGGTGGTTCTCTGGCGCGCGGTCACCCGGTCGGGGCATCGGGTGCGATCCTTGCCGTCAGATTGTTTCACGAAATCCGTACACGGCCCAACGGTTGGGGGCTGGCGGCCATCGCTGCAGCGGGTGGATTGGGCACGGCAATGCTGCTCAGGAATCGGGGTGATCCGCAAGAGAGGTGAGTTCTGTCAGGCGCATTGACGTGAAGAATACGGGCCAGGCGCACGGCCATGTTCTCCCGCCGCGTCATCAGACACGTCAAATCGTGCCCGACACCCGAACCGTCACCCATCGTCTCAACAGTCTCCGGGAGAAACGAACACCCGATCTTTTTGTTCGCAAGGATGTCGTTTTTTCCGTTTCGGGGTCACTGGACCAATGTGCAAATCATTTTGAATTGACCTTTGGGAAGGGTGCGGCCTGCTGCTGTCAATTGATGCGTACGTTCAATTCCTCTCGAGTCGCTGAGCCAGTCTATTGATGACGAGGTGGAGCAGGATGGCAAAGAGACCGAGCGTCAGAACAGCGGCGAACATGAGGTCCGTCTTTGCGCGTCCATTGGCCAGCAGCATCAGGTAGCCGAGTCCGCGTGAAGCCCCGACCCACTCGCCGATGACGGCACCGATGGGTGCATAGACCGCCGCCAGTCTCAACCCGGATGCCAGCGAAGGCAGAGCCGCCGGAATGCGCACGTAGAGAAGAACAAATATTGGCCGGGCCTGCATGGTGCGTGCGAGATCCAGATATCCCGGTGCCGTGCGCAGCAATCCATCGAGAAACGAGGAAGCGACCGGAAAATAGATGATGAGGACCGCCATGGCTATTTTCGACCAGAGACCAAAACCGAACCACAGGGTCAGAATGGGTGCCAGGGCAAAAACCGGTAAAGCCTGCGTAAAGACAAGGATTGGCCGCACCAGGACACGCATCCGCGTCGAGGCGGCGAGTTGAATGGCGGTTGCCGCGCCCAGCGCCGTACCGATCATTAACCCAATCAACACTTCGGCAGCCGTGACAAGCAAATGTTCGGCAATGAGCCATCGATTCTGCCACCATGTCTCCATCACCAGCAAGGGTGAAGGCAAGATGAAACGTGGCAATCCGGTGACACTGACCACGGCCTGCCACAGCAGAATCGCAAATGCTGTCGCGGCGACAATCGGCAGGGTTTTCACGGTTGGTCAACCATCAGATCGCGCATCAGGGACGCATGAAATTCCAGACTGTCCAGATCATCGATCGGTCGTGGAATGGGGTGTCCGGGTGGTTGTCGCGAAACCAGTCCGCCGGGTGACAATATGGCGATCGCATGCGCCAGACGTGCCGCCTCGCCGGGATCATGGGTGACAATCAGGACCGTACGCCCGTCGAGCAGTTCGACGGCAAGATCCTGCATCTGTGCGCGTGTTCTGGCGTCAAGAGCCGAAAAGGGTTCGTCAAGCAATACGACCGGTTTGTCTTCCATCAATGTCCGGGCAAGCGCTGCACGTTGTCGCTGACCCCCCGAGAGTTGTGCTGGCGTTTTTGCCGCATGTTCAGTCAGCCCGGTACGTTCCAGCAATTGTTTGAGACGACTCTTGTCGCGTTGTTTGCCGCGCAGACGGGCGCCCAGCGTGATGTTCCCTGCAACTGTTGCCCAGGGCAGCAGCAGATCATCCTGGGCCATATAGGCAATGCGGGTGGCAATCTGGCCGCCATCAGACGCCTCAATGCGACCGGTAAACGTGGCCCCGGTTTCCAATCCGGCAATCAGCCGGAGAATGGTGGACTTGCCAACGCCTGAACCGCCCAGAAGGCAGGTCCATCGTTGTGCCGTGAGTTCCAGGGAAATCGGCGCAAAGAGTGGCATGCCCTTGAGGTCGGCATGGCCTTTGACCGTAATGGAAAACGAACCGGCCATGTCTGTTGCGATCAGGGCGTCAAACCCATTTGCCAGAATGAAGCCTCGAGTTCGGTCGCCATACGGAATCGATGGCAGAGCGACGTAAAACGCGGGGTCTGGATGAAGTCAGGGCCAAGCCGGCGAACAACCGCGCCGTCCAGTAATTCACCGACCGATCGGGCAACATTCTGGTAGTCAGTCCCGGCATAGGTTTCGATCCAGTCACGATAGCGATCTGATGTTGCCGCATGTTGAAGCCGCCGGCCGATTTCACCATACCCCATCACACAGGGCACCAGTGCCGACAGCAGATCCAGCAGGTCACCGCTGAAACCAGCCTCGAGGACAAAACGGGTATAAGCGAGATTCTCGGCGCGCTCGGTTGTTGCCAACAGGTCTTCACGGGGAATGCCGGCGGCTTCACAGATTCCGATATGAAGCTGCATTTCCTGCGAGACCAGGGCATTGACCGTGGTGACCGCCGCCAGCAGTTCGTCATGATGTTCCGACTTGACCGCGGCAAGCGCCCATGCGCGTGAGAAGTGGATCAAGAAGACATAGTCCTGACGCAAGTAATGCAAAAAAGCCGGACGCGGCAGGCTTCCGTCGGCCAGGTTCTCGACAAACGGATGACAGGTATAGCGCTTCCACGCGTCTCCGGCGTGGCTGCGCAGGGAATCAAAGACAGCTCCATAGTCAGGAAGATCACTCATCGTGCGGTGACATCGATGGCGATCGAGTCAACGGGATTGATGCCGTCAATCATGCCCGACTCCATCAGGAATTCCTCGAATCGCTGATAGCGGCCGGCATCGAGCGCCGCGGGCCTGAGGGCAAAGCGGGTCAATGTGTCAGCCCAGGCTTTTTCGTTCAACGCGTCATTCAATTCCGGCGCGGTTGATGAGAAAATTCGCCAGCTCTCATCAGGATTGTTGACAATATACTGCGTTGCCTTTTCGACGGCGGCAAGAAAACGGATGATCCGGTCGGTCTTCATCAGGTTCGGATTGGCCACGTAGATCAGTTCATCGTAGGGCGGGACACCCTCTTCCTCGATATAGAAACATCTGCCTTCGACACCTTCAATCTCCATCTGGTTGAGCTCAAAATTCCGATAAGCCCCGATGACCGCATCCACCTGGCCGGACATCAGCGAGGGTGACAGGGAAAAGTTCACATTGATCAATTCAATCTCATCAGTCGATACGCCATAGGTGCCGAGCACTGCACCGAGTATCGCCTCTTCAACGCCAGCAACCGAGAAACCGATCTTTTTCCCGCGAAGATCAAGAGGGGTTTCAATGGGTCCGTCTTTCAGCACCAGCAGACAGTTCAATGGTGTGGCAACGAGTGTGCCAACGCGTTTCAACGGCAGCCCCTCGTGGACCTGAAGATGCAATTGCGGCTGGTATGCAACCGCCAGTTCGGCCTGACCCGCCGCCACAAGGCGCGGCGGTGCCGACGGATCGGCGGGCGGCACGATGTCAACGTCAAGCCCTTCATCGGCAAAATATCCGTTTTCCTGTGCGATGATCAGTGGACCATGGTCGGGGTTCACAAACCAGTCGAGAAGTAATGTCATCCTGTCAGCGGCGGTGGCCGGCAATGCCAGGAGGATGATGACGGTGGAGACGAGGATTCTCATGGAGGCAATTCCTTTCATTCTAGGATGCTGAAGCCGCGACAAGAACGATCTCACCCGGCCATCGGTTTTCCAAACGCTCGGCGGTTCGCCACGCCCGCAATCCGGTGGCACAACACAGCGCCAAGCGGTCGGTTGCATCCTGTGCTGTGCGCCCCGGCAAGTTGGTGCATTCGGCAACAGGGATACGCCGGGCCCGCGGATCAATCAGATCAGCTGCCTCGTCGTGGCCGCGCAAGTCGATAATCAGATCAGAGTCCCGCAGAAGGGCAGGTGAGGAGAAGCGAAAATATGTGTCAGGTTCGGCGGCATCGTGGAAACAAAATGATGATGTTCTGCAGGCCGGACCATGGTAGCGAATTAATCGGCCGAGGGTAGGCGGTTCGATCGCCAGCAGATGATTCAGGGCCAATTGTGCCTGCATCGCGCCAAGGGCGCTGACCACCGGGCCCATGACCCCCAGAGATTCACAACTCTCACCGCTTTCCGGCGCTTGCGGAAATAGGGCCCGCAGGGACGGTGCTGTGCCACAGAATCCACCAACGTAACCTGTCACGCCCAATGCAGAGGCGCTGATCAATGGAATCCCGGTTCGGTGACAATGATCGCTCAGGATGTAGCTCACGGCATAGGAATCAGCGCAGTCCAGAACCAGATCCGCTGTGGTATAATCATCGACATTCACCGGGTTGAGCCGCGCCGGAACTGCGTCAACGACGATGTCGGAATTCAGCGATTTGCAGCGGACAGACGCGACCTCAGCCTTGGACAGGCCGATATCGCCTTCGGTGAAAAATGTTTGCCGATGCAGGTTGTCCATCTCGACGCGATCCCCATCGATGATCGTCAAATGTCCGATCCCGGCCCCGGCCAGGAGTGGCAGCGCCGTGGCGGCGAGACCACCCGCACCGACAATGACAATATGGGCGGCGGCGAGCCGATCCTGCCCCGCTTCACCAATCTCGGGGAGGATGACCTGTCGCGCATAGCGGGTCATCGTGTCGCCTTGATCCATTCGCCGACGCGGGTTTCCGGATCGGCATTCAAGGTGATGTCGGTGACAGCAGAGATGATGTCAGCGCCTGCCTTCAATGCCCCGGCAGCGCGTTCAACACGCATCCCGCCAATGGCAACCAGCGGGGTTGTGCCGACACGTGCTTTCCATTCCGTCACACGCGCAAGCCCCTGTTCGTGCCATTTCATCTGCTTGAGGATGGTGGGGTAGATGGGGCCGAGGGCAATATAATCGGCATCAAGCGAGAGGGCCCGCTCGAGTTCAGCCTCGTCATGGGTGGAAATACCCAACTTGATCCCGGCGCGGCGAATTGGGCGTAAATCCGCGGAATCGAGATCCTCCTGGCCGAGATGGATCCAATTGCAACCCTGGTCGATGGCCGTCTGCCAGTGGTCATTGACGACAAGAACAGCATCATGTTTTCGGCACAAAGTCTGGCCCGTCTTGACCTGTTCCTGAATGTCTGTGGGGTCTCGGTCCTTGATTCGGAGTTGCACCAGTCTGATGCCGAGGGGGAGCAGCCTGCGCAGCCAGCGGACATCATCAAAGATCGGATAAAACCGGTCCAGCATCATGACAGGAAAGCCTTGCCGATGACCGGGGTGGATGCCTCTGCCATGTCGCGAACGGCAATCGGTCCGGCTTGTCTGCCGAGTTTGCCGGCCTCCACCGCCCGCATCATGGCGCAGGCCATGGCCGGCGGGTCATCGGCGCGTGCCACTGCGCTATTGACAAGGACCGCATCGAAGCCCAGTTCCATCGCGCGCGCGGCATGGTTGGGGAGCCCGATCCCGGCATCGACCACCAGGGATATGTCGGGAAACTGAGCGCGCATGGCACGTAGACCATATTCGTTAATGAGTCCTTGTCCGGAACCGATGGGCGCAGCCCATGGCATCAGAATCTGGCAGCCTGCCTCGAGGAGACGTTCGCCAACGATCAGGTCGTCAGTTGTATAGGGAAAAACCTGAAAACCTTCGTTGGAGAGTATGCGGGCGGCCTCAACCAGCTCGAAGATATCCGGTTGCAGCGTGTCGGCATGGCCGATCACTTCAAGTTTGATCCATGCCGTATCAAAGATCTCGCGCGCCATGTGCGCTGTCGTGACAGCTTCCTTTGCGGTGTGGCAGCCGGCCGTATTGGGCAGGATGAGAACGCCGAGCTCGCGAATGATCTCCCAGAATGATTGCCCTGCCGCCTCGGCACTTTCGCGGCGCAGCGACACCGTTGCAACGCTCGCGCCACTCTCGCGAAAGGATTGTGCCATGACCGCCGGGCTGGGATATTGTGCGGTTCCCAGCATCAATGCGCTGGGCAGCCGGAGGCCGTAGAATGTATTGGCCACGCGTTATCCCCCCTGCATCGGTGCCAGAATTTCGACACGGTCGTTCGCGGTCAGCTCCGTCGTCGAACGTTGGGCGCGTGGCACGAATGTCTCATTGACCGCGGTGGCGAGTCGATCTGTTGTATATCCGCATTCGCTGAGCAGCTCATCAAGATTGGTCGCCTTCACATCGTGCACGGTGCCATTAATCGATATCTGCATGGATCATCTCCGCTTTGCTGTGGGTCAGCGCGAGATCGGCGGCCTGACGGGCCAGTGCCGGTGCGAGCAGGTAGCCGTGGCGATACAGACCATTCACAAAGATCACCCCTTCTTCGCAACGAATGCGGGGGAGATTGTCGGCGAATGCGGGGCGCAGTTCGACGCCGATTTCCAGGATGTCGGCGGCCGCGAAGGCCGGATTCAAGGCATAGGCTGCACTTAACAGCTCCAGCATGGAGCGTACAGACATGTGGTCCTGACTTTCATTTTCGATCATTGTGGCCCCCAGCATATAGATGCCTTCGCCGCGCGGTACGATATAGAGCGGAATGCGGGGGTGCAGCAGGCGAACGGGTCGGCTGAGGCGAATGTCCGGGCAGCGGATATGCAACATCTCGCCCTTGACACCGCGCAGACCGGGCAGCCTGTCGCGCGCCGCCAACCCCCGGCAGTCAAAGACACGGCCCGACCAGCGGAGAGATTTCTGTGCAAATTCCTGTGCTGGTGTGCCCAGATGGAATGTGACTCCGGCCTGTTGCAATGTCTGCCAGAGATCCTGCAGCGCCTGCCGCGGCTCAAGATGACCTTCCTCGGCAAAGTACAATCCCGTGGAAAAGCCATGCAGATCGGGTTCAAGCTGTTCGATGTCGGCCTGTTTCAATTCCCGGAATCCCGTGGTCCTCTGGGCGAAGCGTTTGAGGTCGGGCAGATCACGTGTGCGGGCAACCACCAATGTGCCGGCCTGTGTGACGTTCGTGTATCGCGACCACCATGCTATCGATTCACGTCCCATCTGTTGAACGGTGAGCTCCGAATTTTCCCGCTCGCACCATGGGGCCAGCATGCCACCGGCCCACCAGGAGCAGTTATGTGGCCCCGGGGGGCCGGCGCAGTCAATGATCTGCACCTTCTGTCGGCGGTTGACCAGTTCTGTCGCCACGGCCAGTCCGGCGACTCCCGCCCCGATGACAGTATGGACAGTCATTTTTCCCAGTGCTCCCAGAAATGATGCACCGGGCCATGTCCGTGGCCGATCGACAGAGTGTCGGCAGCTCCGATTGCCCGGTGCAGGTAATCATGGGCGGCTCGGGTCGCTTGCGGCAGATCCAGCCCCCTGGCGATTGTCGCCGCAATTGCCGAAGAGAGGGTACAGCCGGTCCCATGCGTGTTTCTGGTACGTTGTCGCTTCGCAGTGAAGGTGTGAATCGTGTCCGGTCCCCTGCCGGTGATGAGGATGTCCGTACAGTCGTCTCCCAGCGCATGGCCGCCTTTCATCAGCACGGCGCCGGCCACCCTGTCACAAAGGAGTTGCCCCTGTTCAATGATCTCCTCCGGTTTTGTGGCCACCGGCATGTCGAGAAGGCGGGCGGTTTCGGGCAAATTGGGCGTGAGCACATCAGCGCGCGGCAGCAATTTCTGGAGGAGCGTATCGACGGCATTGTCAGCGAGGAGGCTGTCTCCGGATTTGGCGATCATGACAGGATCAATGATCAGTGGACGAGTCCAGTCATTGAGACTGTCAACGACGCATTCGATGATTTCCGTGGTGGCCAGCATGCCAATCTTGATGACATCAACGCTGAGGTCTGACAGGACAGTTTCGATCTGCGCGGCGATCATGGGCGTGGGGACGTGGTGAACGGCCGCAACAGTCCGTGTGTTTTGTGCCGTGACGGCGGTCATGACGCTGGCACCGTACACACCCAATGATGAGAAAGTCTTGAGATCGGCCTGGATACCGGCCCCGCCGCCGCTATCAGATCCTGCAATGGTCAGCGCAATCGCTGTCATATTGAAATCCCGCTCACAAACTCGGCAGCGGCGGAAGGTGTCTGGAAGATTCCGTTTCCTACGCCGGCATTGCCCGGATCAGGTTCGACGGGTCGGTGCCAAACACCTCTCAGCTTGTCAACAAGCACCCCGACGGCATCGTCTCTCTAGCGCAGATATGGCGTCCGGTCAATGACGGAATCGCATGATCCGATTGGTTGCCATCATTATCCATCATCGCTCATGATGTGTCAGGGTGCCCGCATCCCCTCACGGGCTTGGGAAAGATTTGCCGGTCTGGCAGACATCTGGCGATCCGGTCATGCCGAAATTTGCAACAGAGCCGGGTGTTTCGTCTGAACCGGCCCCGACGGAGTGGGCGTGGATGGCGTCTTCTTTCGATACGAGAGGCCGTTCGTCTATTGGCGAGACCCCGATTGTGACGGTTCGGCATGAGCGCATGCATCAGATCGACCGTTTTCGGCATGACTTTGGGTCTGATGAGCAGGATGATCCGGGAGTGAATCGGAACGAACGGGTCACTGTGGCCTGACCGATCACGATGGCTGTTGTGACCCTCTTGTGTGAGACATGCCACGAGACACGAGAATCAACCCATGATTGAAGCTGTGTCCGTTCCTGTATAGTGACGCGCATGCGGGCCGCAGGATTCATGTGTTTTGCCCAAAGATGTGCAGAGAGGTCCGGTTTGTCCAAGGTTGGGATTATTGCAAATCCGGTTTCCGCCCGCGACATTCGGCGAATCGTCTCCCATGCCGGCAATCTTCCCATCAATGATCGGGCCAATATCGTCCTGCGTCTCTTGACCGGACTTTCGGCGGTGGGGGTTGAGGACGTCCTTGTCATGCCGGAGAATGGTGGAATCCGGCATCATCTCATGCGCAGTCTTGATCGTGAAACCCGAATGGGTTCATCGCGCTTCCCCGGTGTTTCATATCTCGACATGAAGGTCACTTGCACCGCCGAGGACAGTGCCGAAGCGGCACGGCAGATGCGCGAGGAAGGCGTCGGTGCGATCGTGGTTCTGGGTGGAGATGGAACCAACCGGGTCGTCGTGTCGCAATGCGGAGACATTCCGGTTGCCGGTGTCTCGACGGGGACCAACAATGCCTTCCCCGAGGTGCGCGAACCCACCATTACCGGCCTCGCCGTTGGGCTTGCTGTCACGGCGCAGGTCCCACCGGAGCATGCTTTTTGCCTGAACAAGCTGTTGGAAGTCACAATCAATCAGGTGCGCGATATTGCCTTGGTTGATGTGGCTGTCGTGGCTGAGAGATTTGTCGGCGCGCGGGCCATCTGGAAGACCGAGAGTTTCCGTGACCTGTTCGTGACCTATGGTCTGCCGGAGGGAATCGGTATGTCATCAATCGTGGGTCTCCTTGCACCTCTTGATCGCGCGACTCCCGAAGGCCGCCGTGTCTGTTTGCGACCTGTTGAACAGACTGACTGGCATATCGCCGCACCGATTGCACCGGGTCTCATCAAAGTGGTAGGGATTGGTTCCGTTGAAACACTCAAAGCGGGGGTTCCATATAAACCGGGCATCGGTGCGGGCTCAATTGCACTTGATGGTGAGCGTGAGATCACCTTTGATGATTCGGACGATGTTGCAATCGGTTTGCGCACGGATGCGTTTCGCACAGTGAGTGTGCCAGACTGCATGACCTATGCGGCACAGCACGGTGTCATGAACCGCGGGGCGAGGCACGCCTTCCGCTCTGCCCAGAAGGAGGAGATATTGAAATGAGTGAAAACCCGTTCCCATTGGAGAAAGATGCGCTGTTGGCGGCGTATCGCAGGATGAAAACGATCCGGGAATTCGAAGAAAGGCTGCATGTGGATTTCGGCCGCGGCGAAATTCCTGGCTTTGTTCATCTCTATGCCGGCGAAGAGGCGGCAGGTGTAGGCATCATGATGCATCTCAAGGACCATGACCGTATTGCTTCGACCCATCGTGGCCATGGGCATTGTATTGCCAAGGGTGTTGATCCCGCTGACATGATGGCCGAGATCTATGGAAAGTCGACCGGATCCTGTGCCGGTAAAGGCGGCTCAATGCATATTGCAGATCTCTCGAAAGGCATGATGGGTGCCAACGGTATCCTCGGTGCCGGGGCACCTTTGGCTTGCGGTGCGGCCCTGGCTGCGCAGAAGCTCGGCCATGATGGTGTCGCGATCACCTTTTTTGGTGATGGCGCTTCCAATCAAGGCACGGTGCTTGAATCGATGAATCTGGCGGCGATCTGGAATCTGCCGGCGATCTTCGTCGTTGAGAATAATGGTTACGCAGAATCGACATCGGTGGATTATGCGGTCGCATCCGACTCCTATGTTGATCGTGCGACGGGTTTTGGCATGCCGGGAATTACGGTTGACGGAACTGATTTTTTCGCCGTTTACGAAGCGGCGGGCGAAGTGATCAGACGGGCCCGCGAAGGCGGCGGCCCGAGTCTCCTGGAATGCAAGATGATCCGCTTTTTCGGTCATTTTGAAGGCGATGCACAAACCTATCGGGCACCGGGTGAGAATGAAGACAACCGGGCCCATCGTGACTGTATCAAGATGTATCGTGCAAAGATTGTCGATTCAGGTGTGATCGATAACGACGAGCTTGATGCGATCGATGCTGAGGTCATGACGGTTATTGAAGACGCGGTGCAGCATGCCATGTCTTCGCCGATGCCGGGTCTGTCGGATCTGACGACCGATGTCTATGTCTCGTACTGACAATACTGATTTGAGGAGGATAAATTATGGCGCGTGAAATCAGCATCAAGGATGCCATCAATGAGGCGATCGATCAGGAGATGGGTCGCGATCCGACGGTCATCATGATGGGTGAGGATATCGTTGGCGGCGCCGGGTCCCCGGGTGAGGATGACGCATGGGGTGGCCCGCTCGGTGTGACCAAGGGACTCTATCATAAACATCCGGATCAGATGATCGACACGCCTTTGTCTGAAAGTGCGTATGTCGGTGCAGCTATTGGCGCGGCGACTTGCGGGCTTCGCCCGATCGCGGAATTGATGTTCATTGACTTCATGGGCGTTTGTCTCGACCAGATTTTCAATCAGGCAGCCAAGTTTCGCTACATGTTTGGCGGCAAGGCCGAAACGCCGGTGGTGATACGCGCCATGTGCGGTGCCGGTTTCCGTGCCGCGGCACAACATAGTCAGATGTTGACCCCGGTCTTGACCCATATTCCCGGGCTCAAGGTTGTGTGTCCGTCCAACGCCTATGATGCCAAGGGACTGTTGATTCAGTCGATCCGTGACAATGATCCGGTCATATTTCTGGAGCATAAGGCACTCTATGATGCCCAGACTGATGTGCCCGAGGAACCCTATTCGATACCTTTTGCCGAGGCCAACATTGTGCGCGAAGGGTCGGATGTGACCATCGCAACTTACGGGATGATGGTGCCGAAATCTGTCGAGGCGGCAGACATGGTGAAGGCAGACGGGATCGATGTTGAGATCATTGATCTTCGAACATTGTCACCGATTGACATGGAAACGGTATTGGAGAGTGTCGAGGAAACGGGGCGTCTGGTCTGCGTGGATGAAGCCAATCCGCGTTGTTCCATTGCGTCCGATGTCTCGTCGACCGTGGCGCAAGAGGCATTCGACGCGTTGCAGGCGCCGATCCAGATGGTGACGGCGCCACATGCGCCGGTGCCGTTCAGTCCGGCTCTTGAGGATCTCTACATTCCATCTGCCGCGCGTATTGCGGATGCTGTCCGGACCTGCATGGGCTCCAGATCATGAGCGATAAAATTACACCGATCCTGATGCCCAAATGGGGGTTGTCCATGAAGTCCGGAACGCTTTCGGCCTGGCATGTCGAGGAGGGGGCTGAAATCGTTCCCGGAGACGAGATCATGGATATCGAAACCGACAAGATCGCGAATGCTGTGGAAGCGAGCGACGGCGGCCTCTTGCGTCGCCGTGTCGGCCAGGAAGGTGAGATCTATCCGGTTCGCGCATTGCTGGGATTGATGGCACCTGAAAGCGTGCCCGATTCCGAGATTGACGCTTATATCGATGCTTACGAAATGCCTGAAATCGAGGACGATGAAGATGAGGGTCTGGTAGATCAGGTCGTCGAGCTTGGCATTGGACGTATCCGATATTCTGAACGTGCCGGTGAAGGAACACCGATTGTCTTGATCCATGGTTTCGGTGGGGATCTCGACAACTGGCTGTTCAATATGGATGCCCTGGCGGAATCAGCACCTGTCTATGCGCTGGATTTGCCGGGACACGGCCAGTCCGTCAAGGCCGTGGCTGAACCTGGTCTCAAGACATTGGTCGCGGCCGTCATCGAATTTCTGGATCACCTTGACATCACGAAGGCGCACCTGGTGGGCCATTCACTGGGCGGGTTGATCGCCGGGCGGATTGCCCTTGATGACTCGGAGCGGGTCCAGTCCCTGGCGCTCATTTGTTCTGCGGGATTGGGTGCAGAAATCAACCTTGATTACATTGATGGTTTTGTCGCCGCGGCGAGTCGACGCGACCTGAAACCGGTTTTGCGACATCTCTTTGCGGATGAGGGTCTGGTCACCCGTTCGATGGTCAATGATCTGCTCAAGTTCAAGCGCATTGATGGTGTCCAGGCTTATCTGGAATCGTTGAGAGATGATGTCTTTGGGGGCGGTCAGCAATCCGTTCATGTTGCAGATCAGCTCGGCCAACTCGGTATTCCTGTCCAGGTGATTTGGGGTGCTGAGGATGCGATCATTCCACAGGCGCATGCGGTGGCCATTGCCGGTGCGAACGTGACCATCCTTCAGGATGCAGGGCATATGGTCATGATGGAGCGTGCGTCGGAGGTCAATGATCTGATCACGTCTCAACTGTGAGTTCAGTGACACGGTGACATCAAGGGATGCCGACGTCTGATCAGCGACCAGATCAGCAGCTGGGGCACTGTCTGGTGCGGGCTGGCTGAGACCCTGCAGTGCCCCCGCTCACTGACATCCTCCCCGAATCCTGAACACAGCCGCCTGTACCAGCGTCGTCTTCAAAGCTCATCCCCCACATGGCCAACCCATCCGTTCGCGACGATTCCGCCGCTTGGATGCGCTGTGCCTGCCCAAAACGATCCGTTAAATGGCCCCGACAGACCGAACTCATATGTCTCCGAATCAGGAATGAGCGTGAACTGCTGGCTAGAGGACGCACATTCCTGGCAAACTGTTCCGCTTGGACTACATTGATCAATAGACCCCGGTTGGGGGTGTACTGATGAATAGAATGACCGCAGCAACCAGAGCCGAACGACCGGCAACCTACCAGGATGTGCTGGATGCGCCACCCCATATGGTGGCGGAAGTGCTCTCAGGAACGCTTTATACGCAACCACGACCGGCCGAACGTCATGCCTTGGCAAGTTCGGGGTTGGGGGCTAAGATCAGCCCGCCATTCAGCTATGGTGATGGCGGCCCTGGCGGGTGGTGGATCATTGATGAACCGGAACTGCATCTCGGCAGGGATATCGTGGTGCCCGATCTCGCCGGTTGGCGGCGAGCCACCCTGACCGAGGATATGGACGGGGCTTTTTTCACACAGGAACCAGACTGGGTCTGCGCGGTGCTCTCTCCCGCAACCCGCCACATTGATCAGAACGAGAAACGTGCCATTTATGCCCGCGAGAGCGTCTCTCATCTCTGGTTCGTCGATCCGGACACGAAAACACTGGAAGTGTTCAAACTCCACAAGGGACAATGGCTGCTTCTGGACACGCTCACCGGTGACGCCCCGGTCTCACAGCCACCCTTTGAGGCAATCAGCTTTTCACTGGACGCACTCTGGCCGTCAGAAAACCTGTCATAAGGGCTGGGATTCCTTGATGCACCGATAAATTGTGGTGGGGTGAACGTTGAATGTTCTAGCGATGGCGGAAATTGACTTGCCGCCCGCGACGAGGTCTCGGATAAACTCCTTTTGATCCTCCTGCAGCTTTGTGGGGCGTCCGAACGCCGCCCCGCGGGCTTGGGTGGCTTTCCGTCTTCGTCCGTGCGTGCCAGGATCAGGGTGCGCTTAAATTCGGCACCCCCGAAGGCGGTCATGATCATCTTCCCTGCGCGGCTGGTCGTGTCGGCCCGGTGTCTGTCACTGGCCCACACTTGACACTGTATCTCTGTTGCGATAACCTGATTCGCAT
>JAPOTI010000058.1 GCA_026709265.1 Paracoccaceae bacterium
AAAAGGCCGTTGACTGCCTCTACGAAGGTAGCTGATAACGGGGGCAAGTAGTTACCAAAAGAAAAACATGCAAAAGCGGAACTCATCATGGCAGAAGCGCAAGCCAAGGCACGCGCCGCGATGATCGCGGCAGAAAACACCATGGACCCATCTGTTATTGCCATGCGCATCGAAGAGCGCAGACTCGATCGCATGCCTGAAATCATGACTCAGATGATGAAACCGGTTGAGAAAATCGACTCCATTAAGATCAACCAGATCGGCGGCATGGCCGCCGCCGGTGACCCGGACAGTGGTGATACGAGTGTGAATGGCGCATTCGGATCTGCGATGGACCAAATTCTGAGCATGGCTGTGCGATTGCCGGCGATGAAGCAGATGGGCGAAGAGATCGGGCTTGATTTCGACGCCAACCTCGCCGGCCGCACGGCCGACTATGCCAACCGTCTCAAGGCAAAACAACCTTCCAAGATGAAGACGGAAAAAGAGGCAAAATGATCAACTAGAGTGGCTGAGGGGCCACGCGTGGAGGACATAAATGACAATGAACAGACGTAAATTTCTGGCCACCAGCGGCGTATGGGGAGGGGTCCTTTTGATGCCGCGTATTGCTTTGGCCGCGGACACCATCAAGTTGGGATCTGTGCTTGATCAGTCGGGGCCCTTTGATGCCTACGGCAAGCCCATGTACAAGGCACTGCAGCTGGCCGTCGGCAAGATCAATGAAGGCGGCGGTTTGCTGGGCAGGAAAATCGAAGTGATTTCCTATGACACCCAATCCGACATGGCACTCTACACGCAATATGGTCAACAACTGACCCGTCAGGACAGGGTGGACGTCGTGCATGGTGGCATCCTGTCGGCTTCCCGCGAAGCGATCCGTCAGACGATGCGCAAGACCAAGACACTATATTTCTATAATGTCCTGTATGAAGGCGGTGTCTGCGACCGAAATATCTTCATCAACGGTGTCACACCATCACAGCAAGTTGAAGCCTTGGTGCCCTATGCAATGGGTCAATCCGGTAAGAAAGTCTACATCCTTGCCGCTGACTACAATTACGGCCAAATTACTGCAAAATGGATTCAGAAATATGTCGCTGACAATGATGGAGAGACCGTCAGTGTCGACTTCTTTCCACTTGACGTTTCCGACTTCGGTTCCACCATCACCAAGATTCAATCGGTCGGGCCCGATCTTGTGATTGCTCCACTGGTCGGCGGTGCTCATCTGTCATTTTTCCGGCAGTGGGCAGCTGCAGGTATGAAGACGAGAATTCCCCTGGCTTCAACGACAATGGGTGTCGGTAACGAACATAAGGTACTCACACCTGAAGAAGGCAACGGCATCATGGTGGCCTACAACTACAGTCAGGAACTGGACACGCCGGAAAACAATGCCTTCAGAAATGCATGGGCGGACAGGTTTGATGGCGATCAGAGCATGCATGAAATCGCAGTTTCTCAATATCATGGCATCATGACCTGGGCGGCCGGTGTGAGAAAAGCAGGTTCTCTCGAGCGAGACGCCATTATCACAGCCCTCGAGACAGGAATCTCCATTGATGGCCCGGGCGGCAAGGTGACAGTCGATCCGAAAACCCATCATGCCATTCTCGATGTCCATATCATGGAAATCGAGAATCAGGGGATGAAACTGATCGAGACGTTGCCGCAGCGTCAACCAACAGACACGCAGGCTGTGTGCGATTTGCAGGCCAATCCTGACGACAACACCCAATACGAAATCAAGACCTGAACCTCTTGAGGTCTTGCCTTGCGGGGCAGCACAAATGCTGCCCCCATCAAATTGAATCACGGCCCGGAGTCATGTTCAGACTGTCCCTGAACCTGAAAGACTGAATGGATTTGTTCTTCGTCATATTCGTAGAAATCCTTTACGGCATAGCCTCACTGGCACTCATCAGCATTGGGCTGGCCGTGGTTTTTGGAATGATGAAAGTCATCAATCTTGCCCATGGCGAGTTCATGATGCTGGGAGGCTATGCCACCATTACGGCAGTCAATCTCGGTATAAATGTCTTCGTTGCGATGCTTATCATCGCGCCCCTGCTTGTTGGTGTGATCGGTCTTCTCGTCGAACGGCTGGTCATTCGTCATCTCTATGGCCGACTGGTCGACACGATGCTCGCGACCTGGGGGTTGAGCCTGTTTTTCATCGGCATTGTGACGATGATCTTCGGGAACACCACCACCAGTATCACAACACCAATCAGAGGTTTTGCTGTCGGCAACTATCAGATCAATGGCTACAACTTTTTCATTATTTTCATGGCCTGTTTGCTACTCATTGCCATCTATGCCGTGCTCAAGATCACGCGGCTCGGCCTGATTGCTCGAGGCACCATGCAGAGTGCCGATATCGCCGCTTCCCTGGGTTATAATTCTGATCACATCTATATGGTGACGTTCTTTTGCGGCGCATCGCTGACAGGTTTGGCTGGTGCGATTTTTGCGCCCTTGGTCGGGTTGGTCCCGACATCCGGATCCGCCTATATGGCCGAGGCTTTCATTACCGTGGTCGCCGGCGGGCCTTCGTTGATCATTGGTCTTTTGAGCGGTGCCACGGCCTTTGGTGCCATCAACCAAATCGTGACTTTTACATCATCGGCAGTGCTTGGTGAAGTGGCCATTCTGGTTGCTGCCGTCATCATCCTGCGTCTCATTCCGAAAGGGATTACCAGCAGATTCTTCAAGGGAAAGATGTAATGATAGGTCTGTGGAAAAAGCAGGACCTCCTCGCCTTCATCATTGCACTGATCGGTATCTGGTTGCTACCGACAATGATCAGCACATATACGCTGACGATCCTGGTCATCTACGGAATGCTCGGACTGAGCCTCGGTCTTATTTGGGGCTTTGGCGGTATTCTTTGTTTTGGCCAAGCCGCCTTCTTTGGTCTCGGTGCCTATACCTATGCCATCGCCGCCATCAATATCGGCGAAAGCACAGTTCCCATGCTGTTGGCCATCCTGGTTCCCGGCGTCTTTGCCACCCTGTTTGGTGCGATGATGTTTTACGGGCATTTAACCGACGTCTATCTTGGCGTCATCACCCTCGTGGTCACATTGATCCTGTTCAAATTCATCAATTCAACCGCAGGTCCCCAATACGCTATCGGTCACGCACGGCTGGGCGGGTTCAACGGAATCCCGGGTTTTCATACCCTCAATGTGCCGGGACGGACTGACATATTTATCTGGGGCGATACACTCTATTATGTGTGTGCCCTTGCGCTCCTGGTCGTCTTTTTCTTCGTGACCTGGCTGCTCCGCACATCATTTGGTCGCATCGCGATCGGAATACGGGAGAACGAAACCCGGATCTCCCTGATGGGATATGATGTACGGGCGCGGAAGACGATTCTCTTTGCCATCGGGGCCGCAATCGCGGGTCTTGCTGGAGCCTTGTTTGCCAATTGGGGTGAGATCGTAACACCGGGCCTTTTCAGCCTGCAACAGAATGCCGAAGTTATCATTTGGTGCATCGTCGGCGGACTGGGCACCCGATTCGGTCCGATCATTGGTGCCGCTGGCCTCGCCTATCTGAAATTCCTGCTTGGCCAGCAGACCCTCATCGATAACGCCATCATCATGGGACTCATCCTTGTCATTTTTGTCCTTTTCCTGCCAAAGGGACTGGTGCCCGCCACGACGAGTCTGTGGCAATCGATATACGACCGGTGGCCCGTGCGGCGCAGTGGCAGTCGGCGGCGCACGCGATCCCGAAGCGCAACCCATCATGCCTGAGACCGTGCTTGAAACAGTCGGCCTGACCATGCGGTTTGGTGGTGTTGTGGCGTCCGACAATGTCCATTTCAAACTGAAAGAAAGGGAGTTACGATGCCTGATCGGGCCCAATGGGGCCGGAAAATCAACCTTTTTCAAATGTATCTCCGGCCTTCACAAACCGACTGAGGGTCACGTGTTCATGCAGGGCACTGAAACGACAGGATGGCTCCCGCATCAAATCGCATCGCTCGGGGTCGGCATCAAGACACAAAACCCGAACGTCCTCAATGGGCTCAGTGTCTTTGAAAATATCTGGATGGCGGCCAGGCGCTTTTATCCAAACGAAGAAGCATCGGATCGCGCCACTGACATCATTGACAAATTGGCCCTGTCATACATTGCCAAGGCAGAGTTGGGGCAACTCGCCCATGGCGAGCGCCAGCGGGTTGAACTCGGGCTGGTTGTCGTTGGAAATCCCTGGTTGGTGCTTCTGGATGAACCCGCGGCGGGGATGTCGTCAGCGGACGTCGAACATATGTCGAGAATCATCGACGACATGACCAGGACAGCGGCTGTGATTGTTGTTGAACACGACATGCAATTCATCCGGTCGATCGCTTCAACTGTGACCGTCTTTTATCAAGGCGCTGTGCTGATGGAAGATCATGTGGATGGCGTCATGTCCGATCCAACGGTCCGTAACGTGTATTTAGGAAAAAAGGCGTGAATACGGACGAACGCCACATTCTGCTTGATGTGAATGGACTGTGCAGCGGTTATGACAAAGTGCCGATCTTGCACGAAATCGCGTTTTCAATTCTCGAAAATGAAGTGGTTGGCATCCTTGGCCACAACGGTATGGGTAAATCCACGCTGTTAAAGACGTTGATGGGTTTTCTCCCGGCATCGTCAGGGGCGATTCGTTTTCGCTCCAATGACATCTTGCGTCTTGCACCCCATGAGCGCGCCAGTCTGGGTATCGGCTACCTCCCGCAAGGCAGGGGTATTTTCCCGTATCTCTCAGTTCGGAACAATCTCCTGTTTGCCTGGCATCACTATTCCGGCGGGACGGAGAATGAAGTTATGGACTCGATCCTCAAGGATTTCCCGCGTCTGATCCCGCTTCTCGAGCGTGAGGGCGAAACCCTGTCTGGCGGTGAGCAGCAATTACTGGCGCTTGCCCGATGCCTCATGGGTGATCCTGAATTCCTGCTTCTTGACGAACCAACGGAGGGTATTCAACCGTCGATCATCGAAGAGTTGGTCGAAACATTACTGTATATCCGCAAAAAACGTGGCCTGACAATCCTTCTTGTCGAGCAGAATTTTGATTTCATTGCAGATCTTTCAGATCGTGTTCTGGTTCTCGAAAGGGGCCGCATCACCGGAGAATTAGCGCGAAGCGAACTTGGTGACCAATCAAAAGTCGATGCTTTTCTCGGATTCGGGGCTGCCCGGTCGACACGCAGTCATAGAACAACAACCCAAACCATGTCGACCAAGCCAAAAATCCGGGATCTGTCCCCGACCAACAAAACGAGACCCATTCCCACATATCCGGCGCCTGCCCACCATGCGATGTCAGCGCCTTGTTCTGGAAACAATAACTCAACGGTGACGTCCATGACAATCAAACGTCCGACCCTTGCTCAAATGCGTAAGATGGCTGCACGCTTCGGTATGAGCCTCTCCGATGAGGAACTGATGGAGTATCAGGAAATCATTGCACCAACCATGGAAGCCTATGACCGTCTGGATGCCATGCCGGACAACTTGCCTGAAGTCAGGTATCCACGAAGCCCCGGCCGCTTCCCCGACCCGTCCGAAAATGAATTGAACGCTTGGTATGTCAAAACCAATATTGTCGGTGCCCCCGATGGTGCGCTGCGTGGCAAGCGCATTGCTCTCAAGGACACGATCTGTCTGGCGGGTGTGCCGATGATGAATGGCTCGTCGATCATGGAAGGCTATACCCCCGAAATCGATGCCACAATAGTCACCAGAATGCTGGATGCGGGCGCGATTATTTCCGGAAAAGCCCATTGCGAAAATTTCTGCCTCTCCGGTGGATCACATACAAATGCCAAAGGGCCTGTCCATAATCCATGGAAACGCGGCTACATGGCGGGGGGATCGTCCAGTGGTTCAGCCGCTCTTGTGGCCGCTGGCGAAGTCGATATGGCCATTGCCGGTGACCAGGGCGGATCAATTCGCCTGCCCGCATCATGCTGTGGAACCTATGGTATGAAAGCCAGCCATGGAGTTGTCCCCTACACCGGGGTCATGCCAATTGAGATGACCATTGATCATCTCGGACCGATCACCAAAACAGTTGCCGATAATGCGCTCCTGCTTGAGGTCCTGGCCGGTGAAGATGGCCTCGACCCACGCCAGTACAAGCCGAAGACTTACCGCTACACGGAGGCATTGGGACGTGGTGTTCAGGGTATGAGAATTGGCGTCCTCAAAGAGGGTTTCGTACATGCAAACAGCGAGGATGACGTCAGTCAAAAAGTTCTGATCGCCGCTGAACGTTTTCGTGAATTGGGCGCGCTTGTTGACGAGATTTCGATTCCGGAGCATTATGTTGCCAGTGATGCTTGGAGTGCCATCACCAATGAAGGTCTGATGAATGGCATGATGTGGGGTAACTCCGCGCCGAACAATTGCCGTGGACTGTTCCTGCCTTCAATGATCGACCACATGGCCCAATGGCAGAACCGCGCAGACGAACTCAGCCATTCCCTGAAAGCCTGCATGTTCATTGGTGAATATTTCCAGACCCAGTATCGTGGCCGATTCTACGGAAAAGCACAGAACATTATGCGCAAATGCAATGCACGCTATGTCGAGGCATTCAAGAATGTTGACCTGTTGCTGATGCCGACCATGCCCCATAAACCGCAGGAAATTCCACCTGCCGACTGCTCAATCAGCCTTTATGTCGCGCGCGCCTTCCAGATGATCGCAAATACTGCACCGTTCAATGGCGGGCTGCCTGCCATGACTGTTCCCTGCGGCCTTCTCGAAGGTCTGCCGATTGGCATGCAATTGGTCGGCAACTCATATAAAGAGATGACAATTTACCAGGCTGCACACGCATTTGAGCAAAGCGGCGACTGGCGGGCCATGTGAGGAGACAGACTCGATGTCGATCTTGAATGAGAGCCTGGCAAATCAGATCCGCGGCATGGGTAACGCGCGCCGTGATTCTGGCAGTTCCCATGGCGTCCCTGCCAATGGAGTCTCCTATGTGAAAGGTGAAACAGACGTAGGCCTTGACTATATCACAATACCGCAATTGCTGCGCGTTGCGGTCTCCCGGCATGGGGCCCGTGACGCCGTCATCTTTGCCGATACCGGAGAACGGCGGAGTTATTATGATTTTGATCGTGAGATCGACGCGCTGGCAACCGGCCTGCTGGCCATGGGCCTGCAAAAAGGTGATCGCTTGGGTCTCTGGTCTCCCAACCGCTACGAATGGATCCTGACCCAGTTCGCAACGGCACGGATTGGCGTCATAATGGTCAACATCAATCCCGCCTACCGTTTGAATGAAGTTGAATATGCCCTCAATAAAGTCGGGTGCAAAACCCTGGTTCTGGCCAAGTCATTCAAGGCATCCGACTATCTTGGCATGATCAGGCAGTTGGCCCCGGAGTTGGAAAACTGTGAACCCGGACGTCTGTGCGCGGCAAAACTGCCAATGCTCAAGAATGTGATTGTCATGGATGACGATCCCGGACCGGGAGTCTTCACCTTTGCGCATGTCACAACGCTCGGTGGCCCGGCACAGCAACTTCGACTTGAAATGATCGATCATTCTCTCAATCCAGATGACCCGATCAATATCCAGTTCACATCCGGGACCACGGGTGCCCCGAAAGGGGCGACCCTGTCTCACTACAATATCGTCAACAATGCGCGTTTCGTGACCAATCGCATCAAGCTGACGGACAGTGACCGCTTGTGTATCCCGGTGCCGCTTTATCACTGTTTCGGCATGGTGATGGGTGTCCTGGGTGCTGTCAGTCAGGGAGCCGCCATGGTGTTTCCCGGCGAGGGATTTGATCCGCTGGCCACCCTGGAGGCGCTGACACGAGAAAGATGCACCGCCGTTTACGGCGTGCCCACCATGTTCGTCGCAATGCTGCATGAAATGGAGACCCAGAGCTTCGATCTCTCGGCATTGCGGACTGGCATTATGGCGGGTGCACCCTGCCCCATCGATGTCATGGAACGGGTCAACAGCCAGATGAACATGCGTGAAGTGACAATCTGTTACGGCATGACTGAAACATCGCCGGTATCATTTCAAAGCTTTGTTGATGATCCGATTGATAAACGCTGTGCCACCGTCGGACGAATCCATCCCCACCTTGAGGCAAAACTCGTCGATGACGACGGAAACATCGTCCCGGTGGGGGAGCAGGGTGAACTCTGTACGCGTGGTTATTCAGTCATGAAGGGCTACTGGGAAGATGACGATCAAACCCGCGCATGCATTATTGACGGATGGATGCATACAGGTGATCTGGCATGCCTTGATGATGAAGGTTTCTGTTCCATCGTTGGCCGTGTGAAAGACATGATTTGCCGCGGAGGTGAAAATATCTATCCACGTGAAATTGAGGAATACCTGTTCCGTCATCCTGAAATTTCTGAAGCACAGGTCTTCGGTATCCCGCATGAGACATATGGTGAAGAAGTCTGTGCCTGGATCATCCCGAAACCGGGTGAGAATTTGACCGAAGAATCTGTTCGACAGTTTTGCGCAGGGCAAATTGCGCACTACAAAATCCCCAAACATATCCAGATTGTGGATGAGATTCCGATGACCATAACGGGCAAGCCCCAGAAGTTCATCATGCGGGATAAAATGGTGGAAAGACTCTCTGGATCGAGAGGGTGATCCCCCGCAGATATTGTGAATTTCGTCTGCGCGGGGCAGCGGAGATAATGAATAATGTTCCATGCCACGATGAATTTTGATCTCGGTAACGAGGTCAGTGCATTGAGAGATATGGTTCACCGATGGGCCCAGGAACGTGTGAAACCGCTGGCAGCGGAGATCAATGAAACAAACGACTTTCCGCATGAATTGTGGGAAGAGATGGGCGAGTTGGGCCTTCTCGGGATTACGGTGCCGGAGACGGATGGTGGCGCGGGCATGGGTTATCTGGCTCATACGATTGCGATTGAGGAAATCGCACGGGCAAGCGCATCCGTTTCCCTGAGTTACGGCGCGCATTCAAATCTCTGTGTCAATCAGATCGCCTTGAATGGCAACGATGAACAAAAGGCAAAATACCTGCCTCGACTGATCTCCGGGCAGCATGTCGGTGCATTGGCCATGTCCGAGGCCGGTGCCGGCTCGGATGTCGTCGGCATGAAACTGAGAGCCGACAAGGGTCATGGCCATTACCAACTTAACGGCACCAAATTCTGGATCACCAATGGTGGCGAAGCCAACATTCTGGTCGTTTATGCCAAGACCGATCCGGATGCGGGATCCAAGGGTCTGACCGCGTTCCTCATCGAGAAGGATATGACCGGCTTCACCCAATCCAATCATTTCAACAAGCTCGGTATGCGGGGATCCAATACCGTCGAATTGATTTTTGATAATGTGGAGGTGCCTTTCGAGAACGTTCTTGGAGAGGAAGGACAAGGGGTTCAGATCCTGATGTCCGGCCTCGACTATGAGCGCGTGGTGCTTTCGGGAATCGGTTGCGGAATTATGGCCGCCTGTCTTGATGAAATCATGCCGTACATGGTTGGACGCAAGCAGTTTGGCCAGAGCATTGGCAACTTTCAGTTGATGCAGGGCAAGATTGCCGACATGTACACGAAAATGAACTCGGCGCGCGCCTATGTCTATGAAGTGGCCAAGGCCTGCGATCGCGGTGAGGTGACCCGGCAGGATACGGCTGCCTGCGTCCTCTATGCATCCGAAGAAGCCATGGTTGTTGCACATCAGGCTGTTCAGGCCATGGGCGGTGCCGGATTTATGAACGAAACGCCGGTCAGCCGGATCTTCCGGGATGCCAAGCTGATGGAGATTGGAGCCGGCACATCAGAGATCAGGCGGATGCTGATCGGTCGCGAGCTGATGCGGGCCATGCATTGATGCCGGTTCTGCCCTCAAACATCTCACCGGGGTCAGAAGCCTTTCTTGCCAACAGACAGGCCCACCAGACAACCATTGCACAGATTCAAGAAACTGAACAGATCTGTGCGGGTGGTGGTGGCGAAGCCGCCAGGGACCGGCACATTGCCCGCGGAAAGTTACTTCCCCGCGACCGCGTGGCCGCGTTGATCGATCCTGGCTCGCCTTTCCTGGAGGTGGGTTTGTTTGCGGCTTTCAACCTTTATGAGAGTGCCTGCCCCGGTGCTGGAATGATCGCGGGCGTGGGTCGGGTCAACGACCGTGATGTGATGGTCATTTGCAACGATGCAACTGTCAAGGGTGGAACCTACTATCCGATGACCGTGAAAAAGCACCTCCGCGCGCAAAGGATTGCCGAAGAGAACGGCCTTCCCTGCATCTATCTGGTCGATTCAGGCGGCGCCAATCTCCCCAATCAGGATGAGGTCTTTCCCGACGAAAACCATTTCGGTCGTATCTTCTACAATCAGGCGAATATGTCGGCGAAAAACATACCGCAGATTGCTGTGGTCATGGGCTCATGCACCGCAGGCGGTGCGTACGTTCCCGCCATGTCCGATGTTTCCATCATCGTCAAGGAACAGGGCACCATTTTTCTGGCGGGACCGCCCTTGGTGAAAGCCGCTACCGGCGAAACCGTGTCGGCCGAGGATCTCGGTGGTGGAGATGTCCATACGCGCTTGTCAGGTGTAGCCGACTATCTGGCCGATAATGACACACATGCCCTTGCAATCGCCCGCGAGGTGATCGGTCATCTCAATCGACACCGTACGGTCGATATCGAACGGCGTGCAATTGAAGAACCGATCTATGACCCTGATGAGATTCTGGGCGTCGTGCCCGCCGATCTCAGGACACATTATGACATTCGAGAGGTGATCGCACGAATCGTGGACGGATCACGATTCGATGAATTTAAAGCCCGTTATGGAACGACACTGGTCTGTGGATTTGCGCATATCATGGGCGTGCCCGTCGGAATTATCGCCAATAATGGTGTCCTCTTCTCCGAGGCCGCACTCAAAGGGACCCATTTTGTCGCACTCTGCTCACAGCGCAAAACACCATTGGTTTTTCTGCAGAATATCACTGGCTTCATGGTCGGTCGGAAGTATGAGACCGAAGGCATCGCCAAAAACGGGGCCAAGCTCGTCACCGCGGTGGCGACCACATCGGTACCCAAGATCACCATGCTGGTTGGCGGGTCATTCGGGGCCGGCAATTACGGAATGTGCGGGCGCGCATATTCACCCCGCTTCCTGTGGACCTGGCCCAATTCGCGGATCGCCGTCATGGGCGGAGAACAGGCAGCAGGCGTGCTTGCGACCGTTAAACGCGACGTCATCGAACGTAATGGGGGAGTCTGGTCGCAAGAGGAAGAGGCCGCATTCAAACAGCCAACCATTGATATGTTTGAAATGCAGAGCCATCCGCTCTACGCCTCAGCGCGGCTCTGGGACGACGGTATTGTCGATCCGCGCAAAAGCCGTGAGGTGCTGGCGCTGAGCCTGTCAGCAGCTCTCAACGCACCAATTACCGAAACCCAATTCGGTTTGTTCAGAATGTGAGCGGGTGGCCCATGTTCAAGAAGATACTGATCGCAAATCGTGGTGAAATCGCCTGCCGGATTATCACAACGGCAAGGCGTCTGGGCGTTCAGACCATTGCCGTTTATTCCGAGGCAGATGCAGGATCAAAACATGTCGATCTGGCTGACGAAGCTTTTCTGATCGGACCCCCACCGGTCCCGGAGAGCTATCTTCTTGGAGATGCCATTATTGAAACAGCACTGACGGCAGGAGCAGAGGCGATTCATCCCGGATACGGATTTCTTTCCGAAAACCCTGGATTTGTCGCCGATGTCGAAAAGGCGGGGCTGACCTTCATTGGACCTTCCGCTGATGCCATCAAAGCCATGGGGCTGAAGGACAAAGCCAAAAAGCTCATGGAAGAGTCTGGTGTGCCGGTACTGCCGGGCTATCACGGCGACAATCAGGATCCGGACTTCCTTGCCACGGAGGCCGAAAAAATCGGCTATCCCGTCATGATCAAAGCCTGTGGCGGTGGCGGCGGTAAGGGTCTGCGACTGGTGACCGATCCAGACACGTTTCTGACCAATCTGGAAAGTGTGCAGCGTGAGGCTGAATCGAGTTTTGGTGATTCGAACTGTCTGATCGAGAAATACATCTCGCAACCACGTCACATCGAATTTCAGGTCTTTGGCGACGCGCATGGCAACATCGTTCATCTTTTTGAACGCGATTGTTCTCTGCAAAGACGTCATCAGAAAGTCATTGAGGAAGCCCCTGCGCCCGGCATGACCGCGCACATGCGCATTGCGATGGGCAACGCGGCGATCACAGCCGCCAAGGCCATCAATTATTCGGGAGCCGGCACCATTGAATTCATCGTTGATGGATCAGACAAGCTACGCACAGACGGATTCTGGTTCATGGAGATGAATACGCGGCTGCAGGTGGAACATCCCGTCACGGAAGCCATTACCGGGCTTGATCTTGTCGAACTGCAGCTGCGCGTTGCCTCTGGTGAACCCTTGCCGATGTCCCAGGATGATCTGTCGATCAATGGTTGGTCTTTTGAAGCCCGGGTCTACGCCGAAGATGTCATGAAAGGCTTTCTGCCAGCCACCGGAACAGTCGCACAACTTTCAACCTCGCAGATATCCGAGTTTGAGCCTTCTGCTCTGCGGGTTGATAGCGGTATCCGGCAAGGTGATACTATCGTTCCGTTTTACGATCCAATGATCGCCAAGATCATTGTGCACGGACCCACCCGCGGGTGTGCATTGAACATGCTGACCCGTGCGCTGGACACTTATCGCGTCGGCGGCACTGTCACCAATCTCGAATTCCTGTCTTCCCTTTCACAACATGAGGGATTTGCATCGGGTCGGATTGATACAGACCTGATCGCGCGTGATCTCGATGACCTCCTTGCAGCGAACGAACCTGACACAATCATCCGGTCCATCGCCGCCCTCGCGGCACTCGGATTTATTGGATCGCCGGGGGTCGGGATGTGCCCGACTGACCCATTATTCGGTTATCGCCATTGGTCACCGGCACATCACAATATCAGCCTTCAATATGGTGATGACACATTGGATTGCGTTGTCACAATCACCGGAAACAGCCAATTTGTCGTTGATTGTTGTGGGATATCGCAAGAGCTCAAAGTCACCTTGCACACCAATGGCAGGCTGATTGTTGAAGCCGGGAATCACCGCACAACAGTCGATGTCATTCGCCGTGGAGCCGCTGTCGATGTCGCACAGGATGGCCGTGTTTTCACTTTCACCCTTCCCGACAAGACCCGCAGGACCGATGGCGATTCTGATGGCGGTGATACGATCATCGCACCAATGCCTGGCTCCGTCATTTCTGTCGATGCAATCGAAGGAGACACAGTCAAGGCTGGTGACCGCATCATGGTCCTGGAAGCGATGAAAATGGAGCATGCTCTCACCACTCCCCGCGATGCTGTCATCAAGGACGTTCATGTTTCACAGGGGGATCAGGTTCAGGACGGTGCTTTGCTGGTCACATTGAAGATTCAAAATGGGTGAGTCTGTCAGCATCGTCGAAGTCGGCCCACGAGATGGTCTTCAAAACGAAAAGAAAATCATACCGACTGATCAAAAGATTAAACTTGTTGATGAGCTTGCAAGATGTGGTCTGAAACGCATTGAGGCCACCAGTTTCGTCAGTCCGGATTGGGTTCCCCAGTTGGCTGATGCCGTTGAGGTCATGGACGGGATCACCCGGACGTGCGGCGTGAGTTTCTCGGTCCTGGTTCCGAATCTCAAGGGTATGGAACTGGCAATCAAGTGCCAGGCTGATGAAGTGGCCATATTTACGTCGGCCTCGGAAGGATTTTGTCAACGCAATATCAATTGCTCCATCTCGGAAAGCCTGAACCGATTTAAACCCGTGCTCGATCTGGCCGGGAAGAGCAATTTGCCGGTACGCGGATACGTCTCGTGCGTCATCGACTGTCCCTATGATGGGCCTGTTGATCCCACCCGGGTGGCTTCGGTCTGCGTCGCGCTCCTGACACTTGGCTGTCGGGAGATCGGTCTTGGTGATACGATCGGGACGGGAACTCCCAGACGGATTGATGCCATGCTGAAATCAGTACTGGACGTCATCCCTGCCCATAAATTGGCAGGGCACTATCACAATACAAATGGTCATGCGCTTGATTGCATCAAGGTCAGTCTGGCACACGGCCTTCGTGTGTTTGACAGTGCCGTCGGTGGCCTTGGCGGCTGTCCCTACGCGCCCGGTGCGGCCGGCAATGTGGCCACCGAAGAGGTTGTACAATTGCTCAGAAACGAAGGTTATGAGACGGGTATCGATCTGGACCGTCTCAAGTCAGTCGCTCGTCCCCTTGCCCAGGCAGTGAGACGCGAACAATGACCCATTATGCGGCGCTGTCCTTGACCGTCGATGATCGCGGTGTTGCCTGTCTCGCACTCAATGTCCCCGAAAAACGCAATGCTCTGACGGCGGAAATGGTTGGTGAATTGACGGAATTTGCACACGTGGAAGCCCGTAACAGGGATTTGCGTGTCGTCATCCTTTCGGGCAATGGCAACACCTTCTGTGCCGGCGGCGATCTCGCATGGATGAAGACCCAGATCGATGCTGATCGTGAAACACGGATGCGCGAAGCGCGCAAAATCGCTTTCATGTTGAAATCACTCAATAACTTACCCATTCCCCTCATCGGAAAGGTCCATGGCGGTGCCTTCGGCGGCGGCATTGGTCTGATTTCCGTCTGTGATGTGGCAATCGCGGAAGCTGACACTCAGTTTGGCCTGACCGAAACCCGCCTGGGACTGATCCCGGCGACGATCGGCCCGTATGTTCTTGCCCGTCTCGGTGAAGGTATGGCGCGCCGCGTTTTCATGTCATCACGGATCTTCGATACGCACGAGGCCGTACGGCTTGGACTCATTGCCGATGCCTGCACAGCGAGTGCACTTGATGATCGGGTTGAGCGAGAAGTCCGGCCCTATTTGGACACGGCACCAAAAGCCGTTGCCGCCGCAAAGGCCTTCGCCAGGGAGCTGGGTGCTGACATCACCGATGCCATGATCGACGACAGCATTCAACGCCTTGTCAACATCTGGGAAGCTCCCGAGGCAGCCGAGGGAATTGCGGCGTTCTTCGCCAAGACAGAACCCGATTGGATCTCCAAAAACGGATGATGTCGGTGCCTGTTGTGGGTACCACCCCTATCACACCGGTTCAATGGCCGCCCATCCTTTCCGATGGGCAACTTGCAGCCGGAAAGACACACAAAGGGTGCCGTCCGGCAGGTAAAATATTGGTGCGCAGGCAGCGTGTGAATCAATAGTGGTCATCCAGCGACACGGGTTGTCAATCGTTTCATGCCTCCACTGGACCAAGATATCCGCGATTGTGTTTCAACACGCAGGTCAGCTGCATGGAAAATTGCGATCGTAGATGCGATAAGTATGGCGTGATCAGCAACCTGAAAATCCGCGCCACGTCCGGCTTGCCACGTTCAGATGTGTCGATATATTCCCCCAATATCGACACGTTGGAGTGAAATGTCGATAATATCGACATGTTCAGAGCATGTGCCAACGAAAGCTGGATAAATCGACATGACGTTTGATCCCAACCGTCCCTTCAATGACCTTCCCGACCTGCCGCCAGTTTCGGAAACGGAGACAAAGGCAGTTCTTCGGAGTTGCATTGCTGCGCGCACGGCACTGGCGGAACTCCGCGTTTCCGGAAAGCTCATCCCGAACCAAGCCATGCTGATCAACTCGATTCCTTTGCTCGAAGCACAGGCGAGTTCGGAAATCGAGAACATCGTCACAACGACTGATCGGTTGTTTCGCTATGCTAACGACTCGGCGGGGCGAGCCGACCCTGCCACCAGGGAAACTCTGCGCTACCACACCGCGTTGCATCGTGGTTTTGAGATGCTGGCCCAAAGGCCGGTTTCAGTCGCCATCGCAGTTGAAGTTTGTCGAACGATCACGGGAGTGGAACTGGGTATTCGCAACACGCCTGGAACGGCTTTGGTGAATGACGCGGCCCAGCAGGTTATCTATACGCCACCGGTAACTGCTCACCCCCATGATTCCGTCCTGATGCCGGGCCGCCCGCAGGCGCG
>JAPOTI010000075.1 GCA_026709265.1 Paracoccaceae bacterium
TGATCAGCAACGTCAGAACGGCGAGCAGGAATGGTATCAGGGTTTCGGTCATGGCGTTACCTTTCGCACCGGCCAAGGCGTAGCACCGCCGTCGCGACGGATCAGCAGCAGCATCTGCCGCTGCGACCGGTAAACGGCACAGACTTCGTCGCGGCGATCATTAGCGCCGCCAGCGCGGTGCGTGAGGTTCATATTGCGCGACACTTCAGTGCCAAAACTGTTCGCTCCACATGAGAGAAAAACCTAAGGATCATGCCCACATAATGTGAGAGACCACAACTGTTGGAACTGAGTGCCGGGAACTCTCCCATCCAAGACAAGGGTGCATTCCAGTTCTTATCGTTACGCTGTTTGTGACATTATCCGGGCGGCAGATAAGGAACAGGTGGTTTCAGATCTTTCCGGGAGTGAGTGGCTGTAATTTTTGCGGCGGCCACTGCCGTCGAAAAATCGGGAGTTTGCCATTCCATTCCCCAGGCTAGAGCAACCTGCCGTGCCGTATCGGAACCGGCCATCAATGTCCCTGCGGGGGGTGGAGTGAGTTCCGACATCTGCATGCACTGATGCTGGCCATGTGGGAGGGTTCGTGTATGAACACGTCCGCCAGTCGCTGCAATCACAGCACAACATGGTCGAGTTATGCCAAACGCGGCGGTTTCAAAGCCATTCACCCCGGTCGCAGGGATGTTCAGTGCAAGTGACAGGCCACGTGCGGCGGCGACTGATAGGCGAACGCCGGTATGGTTCCCTGGGCCGGTGACCACCACTATAGCAACCAGGTCGTGCAAGTTGAGTCGCGCAAGCCTATGAATTTCAAAAAGGAGAGGGAACAGCCGTTCGGCATGGCCGCGATCCAGGGAATAAGATTGTTCTGCAAGGATATGGTGGCCATGGACAATTGCGGCAACACAGCAGTTGCCAGTTGTGTCGATTCCCAGAATGGGTCCGTCAAGAGACAACCGGGCGGACCTCAATCACCTCCGGAATATAGTGGCGCAGAAGATTCTCAATCCCCATCTTGAGGGTAATCGTTGATGACGGGCACCCTGCGCAGGCACCCTGCATGTGAAGATACACAATGCCTTTTTCAAAACCGTGAAAAACGATGTCACCCCCATCCTGTGCCACGGCAGGGCGTACGCGAGTATCAAGAAGTTGCTTGATTTTTCCGATGACCGGGCCATCAGGATTGTCAGCGGTGGCGTCCGTTTCATCCTGCGAGGAGGCTACGACCAACGGCTGGCCCGATTGATATTGCTCCATGATCGCCCCGAGAATGGCGGGTTTGATATGCGACCAAGATGTCGCTTCCGACTTGGTGACGGAAATGAAGTCATAACCAAAGAAAACGCGTGTGACGCCATCAATTGCGAATAGGTGCACTGCAAGGGGCGAAGCCCCCGCTGTTTCGACATCCGGGAAGTCGGCAGTACCAGTCGGTAACACGATTTCTCCGGGAAGAAATTTCAATGTCGCAGGATTGGGAGTCGATTCAGTCTGGATGAACATTTGCCTTCGCACCTTGTAGGAATAACTGACCGGGACAACTGACTTGGGCCTTTGCTGGATCTCAGAAGATCGGGCCACGCTGCAAGACCTCGAACAATGTCTCGGTCGGCAACTCAACCGCACGCCAACGGCAAGAATTTGTGCTGTCGTCACAGTATAAACCTAACAGATTTGGTAGTTTGCGTCAAGAATCATGATGGGTGGTGTGCCGATCGCCGCACAAGACGATTTCCATTGTGGGCATGTTTGTCAAAAATTTGGCAGCGCCAATATGTGGAGAGAATGCGCCAAATGAGACGCCATCGTGCTGAATATTCAGAGAATGGAACGCGATTACCATTCACATGGTCATGAGGTACCCATTCAGGGTCAGGTACGGGGCAACACACGCTCGGGATCTCCATCCTGTTTGTCGCAAGTTCTCAGGTTGATCGACACGCCACAAGCTGGACTGTCACGATGAACGGCGCACAATATTGATCTCACCTGAGCGATATGGTTGGGGTTGCCTGTGGCGGTGGGTGGCCATGAATCATCAAGTGCCCGTCCCATACAATTCTGAATCTGGCAGCGTGATTGTTGGTCTATTCTTGATCTTCCATCAAACAACCATCAAACAAATCAAGATAAGAAAAACTATTTAATTTCAATATCTTAATTCCACATCTGGTCAGGTAACAGACATAAATGACAGTTTCCGATCAAACAAATTCGTGATGATTTTGCCTTTTGTTCACACTTAAGCATTTCGAAGATACGAACGTCACGCTGCCATTTCATTTTTCGAACTTGCCTTGAAATGGATATCAGCCACAATAATTCGGGTGGGGGAAATCTGATCTTTCAAACAGCTGACATTGAATTATGTCGCTTTATACCAATTCGTTATATTGCATTGAGTTGGCAGGGAAATTCCCGGAATACTGTTTGATTACGCAAAATTTTCTGTCCCGTTCGCCGTTGGGGCCGCCCAGAAAGGCAGATAGGCGCGGCTCCGTCGTCCTGCTGTGGGGTCTTCAATGACGATCATGCCAGCCGCAATGGCCTCGTTCAGTAGGCGGGAAGCAATAGCAGCGTTCCCTTCGGTGATTCCGAAGCGCTGACGCAAGGACGGGTTGCTGGTCTTTTCGCGCATGACATGGCGAAGACACGCGTGAAGATAGACTGCGCGCACCCTGTCTGCCCGGTTCATGTCTTTCAGGTCTTTGTGCGCGAATATCGTTGAGCGTGTCGCCCCGGGCGGTGTCTCGAATAGCGGCGCGGGCAATTGGGAAATCTCAATGGTAGAAATCACTTTGTCAATGCCGCTCCCGCGCTCCTCGCAGATTCCGAAACGACGCATGAGGGACGCCATGGTTTCGTTGCGTGACCGAGGTGACGCATCAATGAAACGATCCGTAGCGACCAGCGATTCACCGGGGTTCGTGATCTCGACGCGGTCAGAAAAGATTTCTACCGTCGGTCCCGTTCCTGTTATTGAGAAATCCTGGTGGATCAGCATGTTTGCGATAAGTTCACGAATGGCGATCTTGGGGAACATGAATATGGTCTTGCGTAATGCGGTTTCAATCGTCTCGTTGCTCGGCAACAGCGAATCGACATATTCGATCAGTCCTCCGAATCCGGCTGCATAGCCTTGATTGCATACGCGTTCTCTGATGGTTTCGATTCTCCCTGTGCCAGAATATTGTATGACCCGAACGGCCTTTCGCCTGAGTGTCAGAAAATCCTCAAGATTTCGGGAAAGCAAAATGGCGCCGAGATTAAGGATATCCCAGCCGCCTGAAATATTGCGCTGAATCAGTCTGTCCGCTGACAGGATTTCTGCTATCTGATCCAGAGTCTGCGGCAGCAGGTGTTTCAACAGATCAAAATATACCGGATAATTCAACAATCCCAGAACGTCGTGGGTGCGCAACCCGACGCGTATTGGGGTATTTTCAAAAGGAGTCTGTTCAAATACCCGCCAAAGTGCCCGTTCGCGCTCGGGGGCATTTTTCAATGGCTTCTTGAACGCGCCAATACGTATATAATCGACACCCTTGAAACGGACGGGGATATTCATTGCACGGTCAATCTCTCCGAATGACTATCCCTTTTCCGTTGATCTTGATGGTATGAAAACGAAAGGCGATTTTCGGTTCCAGCGATCGCAGCAACCAGGCTTCGAGGGGCTCATTGCCCTTCTTCGCATCATTCGCTGCAAAGGTTGTCACGATTGGCTTGCCAGTGCTGTCTTCGATTCCCCACAACAGATACCCATGAGGCTGGCCGTTCAAAGCTGCTCCATTGGCCAGCGCCGAGATATATTCGCCGATTTCAGTCGGGTTCGTATTGTTTAGCTTGTACTCGACTCACTCAGTCTCGCCCCCGAGGCGGCACAGGGACGTCACCAGGTTGGTATAGTATTCAGCGGGCTTGGCTTGATTCATATCGTGTCATCCCCTGTCCCGTTGCCCTGTTCATTCTGGCTACCAATGTCATCATCATGTGGCCACCTCCTGTTTGGATCCTCCGAAAACAGCGATTGCAGACAGGCAATCTTGTGACCTCTTGTTTCAGAAGCCAGCCAGGAAGCCTCTACCGCGATGATCTCTTTCCAGCACGTGATGCAGCATGATCACTCTCGGTGCATGGCCGTTATCGCAATGGCAAAGGCCAGCATCACGCGCCAAGACCTTTGGGCTTTCTCGGTCATCCACCCGGGTTAAGATGCCGCTCCTATGTGATTGCTTCCAGTCGTTCGCGGCTGAGCTGACCGGGAACGATGGTCACGGGGATGGGAAGTGTGCCGAAAGAGCGGCTGATGCTTGATATCAGCGGGCCTGGACCGTCTCTTGTATCTCCTGCCGCCAGCACCAGAACACCGATTTCCGGATCGTCGGAAATCTGTCCCAGGATTTCCTGGACCGCAGGTCCTTCGCGCACCACCAGTTCGGGGGACACATTGTAGCCTTTCTTCATTCCCATGGCGAAGGTATTGAAATGAATGCGAATGCGCTCATGTGCCTCATCACGCATGATATCGCCGACTCCACCCCAATATTTGAATTCTTCGGGGGGAATGATTGACAGGATGATCACACCTCCGTTGGTCTTCGATGCACGCAGGGCAGCGAAGCGCATCGCGTTCGCGCACTCATTGCTATCGTCCAGTATCACGAGAAATTTTCGCATCACCAACCTCCCTTCTGGCTTCAATATATCTATCCGTCGCCTCACTATCTCCACACTGCCCAGTCGACGCAATCTCTGAGGGGTCAATTGTCACCTGCTGACTTAAGCCAGACAAATCGACGAGTTTACCCGGATTCATGATATTATGCGGATCAAATGCCCGCTTGATCCGCCCCATCCAATTGTAGGCGTTTCCCGTTTCTTTGCGCAGACTCGACATCTTGCCCTGACCAATGCCATGTTCTCCGGTGCAGGTTCCCCCCAAATCAACGGCAAGCTCGGCAAGCCATTCAATAAAATGCGTTGCCTGATTCATTTCAACTTGATTGTCTGGATCAATGAGCAGTGCCATATGGAAGTTGCCATCGCCGACATGTCCGACGATCGGGGCGAGGATTCCCAGCTTCTGTGCCTGTTGCTGTGCTCTGACCACACATTCAGCAAGGCAGGAAATCGGAACACAGGCATCAGTCGCTATTGCCTTGGCACCTTCACGTAGCCGCAACTGCGCCCAGTAGGTATCATGCCGGGCACGCCACAGGCGATTTCGCTCTTCAGGATTCACCGATTGCTGAAACTGTGAGCCTCCATGATCATTGAAAATGTCACCGCAACTGTTTGCCTGTTCTTCGACACCCGAACTGCTGCCGTGGAATTCGAGGAGCAGCAATGGCGTTTCCGGCAACGACAATTGTGAATATTCGTTCACTGCCCTGACGGTCAATTCGTCAAGCAATTCAATGCGGGCGACAGGAACACCTAACTGAATAATGTCGATAACGGCCTGGCAGGCATCATGGACGGACACAAAACTGCAGCGTGCTGAGCAGATCGTTTCGGGAATTCCATGCAGCCGCAGGGTGAGTTCAGTGATCAATCCCAAGGTTCCCTCGGAACCGACCATCAGGTGGGTCAGATCGTATCCTGCGGCACTCTTGCGGGCGCGACGGCCTGTTGAAATCATGCTGCCGTCGGCCATGACCGCTTTCAGGGCCAGTACATTTTCGCGAATGGTTCCGTACCGCACCGCATTGGTTCCCGATGCGCGGGTCGCGGCCATTCCCCCAAGACTTGCGTCCGCTCCCGGGTCAATTGCAAAAAACAATCCGGTGTCACGAAGTTCCCGGTTGAGGGCTCTCCGGGTGACTCCAGGTTCAATCACGCAGTCAAGATCCTCCTGATTGATCGCCAGCACCCGATTCATTTCGCTGAAGTCGACGGCGACACCACCCCATGGCGCATTGACATGACCTTCCAGTGACGTTCCGGTTCCATATCCGATCACGGGCATTCGATGCTGGGCACATATTTTGACGATGTCGGAGACTTCATTGGCATTTTGTGGAAAAGTCACGGCATCCGGAGGTTGCGACGCGATAATGGTTGTGGTGTGACAATGTTGCTCGCGCACAGATCGGCCCGTCAATAACCGTGCGCCGAGAAACTGGCGCAAACTCTCCAATGCCGTTGATCTGTCAATATCCGCATCGCGGTTGCTCAATGATCCAGCCTTTACAATCTCATGCGTTACATCCCGTATTATAACGGGGGGCTCAGTTCGAGGCCAACCTTGATCATTTGACAGTGGGGAGCCTTGTTTTTCAGGATATGGGGTCTATTCCAACGAAGACCCACTGGCTGCAACGTTGTCCGCAGCCTGCATCTGATTCGCGCAACGCGCTGTGTCTCAGCTGACATCATGATGGGAGCCGATGCGGCCGGTGTTCTGACCTCATGTTGGCAAGAGGAGATGGGTATACCGAAGGATTTGAATGACGTATCACCATCGAAAGGTGCGGTCGCAACTGTGTCTGTGGCTTTGGAAATCAGTGACAGATCATAGGTTGTGGGAATTGGTGATCCCGAGATCCGCGCAGTGTCAGGATGCACAAGCTGCCGGCAGGCGATACGTGTTGAGCCGATTTGGGACTGAGTTGATGCTGAACCGCCCCGTCGTGGCGGATGATAACCTTCGGCAGTGAACGGGTCAGCAAATCCCTGCAGGGTTCTGTCCCCCCTGTTCGCACTCAAGGAGTCGTTTGCGCAGATCGGCGAAGGATGTCAGTTGTTCAGTCCTCCGCACCGGTGCCTGAGGCCGTGCGCTGTGACCTGCCCCGCCATGCCAGTGGATTACGACAGCGACCCGTTCTGCCCGTGGGCAATTTGGCACATATTAGGCGTTCCAACTGAGTCAAAAAATTGGAAGCACCCGTGTGCGATGATGCGTTTGTCAGGTTTGAAGTGTCACGGGCCGATTACGCTTTTGCCCGGGTCGAAATGGAATCACGGCGATCTTTGTCTTGCATCTCATAGGCTGTCTGTTCAAAATTGAATCACGTCCTGTGAGGATTCCACATATATTCGGTAGGGGTCTGTCACCAACACGCTATAGAGGCGTCGGACCCATTTTGAGACGGGAAATGTTATGGTCGAGTATCGTGAAACAATAGTGATCGAAGTGGATCGCAGCCGCGTTTGGATGGCGATCAACGATCCTGGAATTCTTGAGTCGTGTATTCCCGGCTGCCAAGAATTCAGTGGCACATCCGAGGACGGATACAGTGCCAGGGTCACCCTTAAGATTGGTCCGGTCAAGGCCACATTTAATGGAACGGTTCAGCTTGAGGATGTGGTTGACGGGACGAGTTGCACAATCATTGGAGAAGGCCAGGGCGGGGTTGCTGGTTTTGCCAAGGGATCTGCCAAGGTCAAGCTGGTCGATGCGACCGAAGGTACCGAAATGACCTACGAAGTCGACGCGCGAGTCGGTGGAAAGATCGCGCGGTTGGGTTCAAGGTTGATCAAAGGTTCTGCCAAGAAGATCGCCGATGAGTTTTTTCAGCGTTTGCGTGACGAACTCACAGATTCGGGTCATCCTGAAGATGAGGGAGTTCAGGTGGTGGATTCAGTCACGGCCCATTCCCAGTAGAGGCGGCGCGCAGCCTTGGCAATGGGACCTGGCTGGTAATGCGTGTTCTCGAATTGTGAGACTGTCGTGACTTTTGACAGATTGCCGGTGAGGAATACTTCCTCGGCGCGGTGAAAATCCTCGAAGGTGAGGATTGTTTCAGAAACGCGATAACCGGCTTCACGCAGAAGTTGAATGATGCGTTTTCTTGTGACACCTGCCAGAAACGTTCCGTTGGCTGCCGGCGTCAGCACTTCACCGTCTCGAGTCATGAACACATTTGCAGTTGCAGCCTCAGCCACATTACCCAACGCATCAGCAACGAGAGCATTGTCAAAGCCTTTCTCGTTTGCCTCTGCAAGCATCCTCGCATTATTCGGATACAAGCATCCTGTCTTGGCATTGACGATAGAAGAGGCGATGACCGGGCGCTCGAACCGAGTCCGTGTCAGCCTTACGGATTTTTCCGGATCAGCCAGTGGCAGTTCTTCCAGGCAGATGCAAAACGCGGTGGCACCGGGTTTGGGCAGAACGGCAAGCGGTCCGCCATGCAACGCCCAGTACATCGGGCGAATATAGACAGCTGCATCTTTCGGGTAGCGTTGAAGCCCTTCGCGGGCAATCTCGGCAATCTCTTCGGCCCGGTGGATGGGGGTGATTGACATGGCCATAGCGGAGTCGTTGAGCCTTTGACAATGTGCGAGTAAATCCGGGGTCAAACCGTGGGCATAACGTGCGCCGTCAAACACCGTGGAACCCAGCCAGGAGCCATGGTCTGCGGCCCGCATGATCAGGACATCTTCGTCATGCCATTTACCCTGAAAATAAGTGCGTATATTCTTGCCAGTTGCCATTTCAACTCTCATCTATAGCTGCAGGACGTGATCTGATAAGCCCGGTAATCTCGAAAGTCTGTGTGAGGATCGGTTCGGAGATCGCAGCAGCTCGTTCGGCACCGGCACCGAGGATACGGTCTATCTCGCCGGGATCCTCCATGAGTTTTTTCATGTCATGTGTTATCGGAGAGATTGTCTCGACTGCGAGCTCGACCAGATCGTCCTTGAATCTGGCAAATTGGCTGCCAGCATAGATTTCAACGACATTTTGTGCAGTTTGCTCCGACAGCGCGGCAAAAATGTTGATCAGGTTCCGTGCTTCTGGCCGGTCGGTCAACCCATCGAGACTGTCGGCAATAGGGTCTGAATCGGTGCGGGCGCGGCGCAGTTTCTTTTCGATGAGGTCTGCAGAATCGGTCAGATTGATTCGACTCATGTCCGATGGATCAGACTTGGACATTTTCTTCGTTCCATCGCGCAGACTCATCACGCGCGTTGCGATTCCTTCAATGACAGGCTCAACGACCGGAAAGAAATCCTGTCTGAATTCCTGATTGAACTTGATAGCGATGTCACGCGTCAACTCGAGATGCTGTTTCTGATCCTCGCCAACGGGCACATGTGTGGCATGGTAGGCCAAGATGTCGGCGGCCATCAAGCAGGGATAGGCGAATAGCCCGACCGAGGCGTTTTCCCGATTCTTGCCAGCCTTGTCCTTGAACTGAGTCATCCGACTGAGCCAGCCCATTCTTGCGACACAGTTGAAAATCCATGCCAACTCGGCATGCGCAGCGACCTGCGACTGGTTGAACAGGATGGAGCGGCGAGGATCGATGCCAGCCGCAATAAATGCCGCCGCCGCTTCGCGGGTCGCATGTGCAAGATCATCCGGATCCTGGCGAACCGTGATCGCATGCAAATCAACAAGGCAGTAAATTGTTTCAGCACCAGCGTTTTGCAGTTCAACAAAACGCGTCAGCGCTCCAAGATAATTACCCAGCGTCAGATTGCCGCTTGGCTGGATTCCAGAGAATATTCTCTTTGGATGCGGGACCTCTTCCATGAGCTTTCCTCGGCAAGACATTCAAGCAGCAATTGTGCAGAATGCGCGTCTTAATTCCGCTATGCTCAACAATCAACAGCCGCGTCCCAGGGGGACTGTTGCGGTGATTGGCAATTGTGGGACAGGCTACTGGCTTTTGGCAGCCATCATGTGACGGACTGTGCCCGGTACAGTGACCAGCTCTCCGGGCACATTGTGCGGTAATTCCGCCGCATGATCGGCTTGTTCCCGGGCATCATTTGGAGTTTGGACCAAGTGGAGTTTGGACCAAGCGCATCAGGCCACAATTGCCGATAACTGAAGTCCAGTTGCCTGCCGTCGCTCATGTTGGCTGCGACGATAGGAAAAGTGGCGTGTCGGATCCGAATATGTGCAATGGCCAGTCCAACGGGCCGATTCTATTCCTGCCCGCTCAAGGCGCATCAACCCGTATGCGGGGAGATTGAATGCGCGTGTACCATCTTCAAGATCTGCAAAGAAATGGCGATTGGTTGAATCATGCGTCATAAAGAGCTTTTCAAATTCCGGGCCAATCTGATATTTTTTCTGACTGATGGCAGGTCCGATGACGGCGCGGATCTGATGGCGTTCAGCCCCAACAGTTACCATGGCACTGATGGTGTTTTCAAGTATCCCAGCCAATGCGCCGCGCCATCCGGCATGCGCCGCGGCGACCACATGGGCGTTGGGCTCAATCAACAACACGGGCTGACAGTCCGCTGACAAAACGCCGATGGCAGTTCCAGGAACTGTCGTGACCAATCCGTCAGCCGCGACACCGGTGCCGGAATGCTGATCCCTGATGATTGCAACATGTGCCGAATGAGTTTGTCGACACGTGATGAGATTCTGCGATGCGACCGCGAGTCTGTTGGCCACCCGTCTGCGGTTCGTATCGACCCGATCGGCATCATCTTGCGAGAAAAGACCACAATTGAGACTGCGGTAGTCGCCCTCTGAACATCCACCTTGACGGCCAAAAAAGCCATGGCGAAAAGGCTGGAGCGTCGCGGCGGTAATCGGCTCCGGTGTCATCACGAAAATCCTGGTGGTGGAGACATTTCAGACGGATAGAGGCTCATCACCTTGAAGAGTGAACCCATCTCATCAGGATGCGTCAGGCGCCGGTGTGCTGCCTGATGTTGACGCAGGGATTCTCCACTGAGATTGCGCGCGAGGATGCGCGCACGTTCCGTTATTCCGAGCAACTCAAGCCAGACTCCCTGGTTCAGCAATACGCTGCATGACACGCCCTGAGCTGCGTGGCGGATCGCACCAAAATCAACATGAGCGGAGATATCTGCCTCTCCCGGTTCAGCCAGGGGATTGGTGAAACGGTGATCTTTCACGGCCTGAAGAGTCTGTCCCAGCGAGCGATGTGCGCCATAGTCGATGATCAGTGCAGTCCCGCCAAATTCCCTGATTGTCTTGCTGATTTCCGCAGCAATCGTCAACGAAGCGGGCCGGATTTCAACGATATCACCGGGAATCGTATCAGCGTCTCGTCCCCGCGGTTCGATATCACGCCCGCAAGGCGTTTCACAAAGGACCAACCCGGTCCGATCAATTCCGACGCGGATTTCATTCCAACCGATCCCGGTGCGGCGAAATTGACGAATCGGCAAGGCGTCAAAGAATTCGTTTGCCACGAGGAACAGGGGCAAGTCAGGAAGTTCACCGATATCTTCAATCCATACGGGATCGACCGTTGACAGTTTCTTCTGCTGGACAGCACGCATTTCCGTACTCGTTTCCACGAGAAACAGACAACATGCACGACAGAATTCCGGGCAGTGAGAAACGGTGCGGAGAATATCTGACATCATTGTCCCATGTCCGGGACCCAGTTCAACAAGCGCGATGGGTGACGGTCGACCTTGATCCTGCCAGACCTTGACCAACCATGCACCGATGATTTCACCAAACATCTGGGAGATTTCGGGAGCGGTGGTGAAGGCACCATCTCGTCCGATCGCTGATTGTCGTCGATAGAAGCCGTGCTCCGGATCAAAAAGACAGGCTGCCATGAAGTCAGATAACGGGATTGGACCACGGGAACGGATCTGTGTGGTGAGACGCGCCGCAAGTGTCACCGATTCTTCCAACGTGCCCATAAAAACATCCCGATACCAAGCAGGACCATGGGCAATGACAAGAATTGCCCCATACTGAGTCCCCAGTCGCCAATCCCGACGACGTAACCGTGCGGATTGTCCATTGTGCGAAACGTCGCGTCCGCGTGACGAAATTGTTCAACAAAGATGCGTGCAGTTCCGTAGCCAGTGAAAAACAGGCCAAGCAATTGTCCGGGAATCCTGAATGCTCCCCTTCGGTAAGCGAGATAGGCAAAGATGGCGCATAACAGAGCCCCTTCAAGCAAGGCCTCATATAATTGTGACGGATGACGGGAACACATGCCTGTCCAGGTCTCGGGACAGTGGGATGCCGGTCCATATGGATAGATGACGGCCCACGGCACATTTGTCGGCGTTCCCCAAAGTTCTCCATTGATGAAATTGGCAATGCGCCCAAGAAAGAGCCCCGGCATCGCTGTAACCGAAATTGCGTCGCCGACACGTAGGATCGAATAATGGCACCGTTTGCAAAATAACACGGTCGCAGCGACCAAACCCGCCAAGCCACCATGGAAAGACATTCCACCCCGCCAAATCGCGAGGGCTTCAAGTGGATTGTCGACATAATGCAACGGATTGTAGAAAATGACATAACCGATCCTGCCACCCACAATGGCACCAATGATGATCCAGGTCAGCAGTTGATCGGCGGCATCACGGTCCATTGGGGGAGCACCCGCCCAGAGTTGCGGCCGTTTGATCAACGACACGAACCAGAAACGGGCAACCAGGAAACCGGCTATGTAAGAGAGCGCATACCAGTGCAGGGCAAAACGGATGCCGAAAATTTCGGTTGAGAAAATTTCAGGGTTAAAGACCGGAAGCGGAATTGCAAATATCATGAAGGATTGCTGCCCAATTCAATGCGAAGCTTGGAAATTTGGCGCGCCGCCAGTATACCATCGATTGCAGAATACAATCTGGGGAAAGCGATGCAAACCAAGGGAAAGCTGTTCGAAGACCTGGCACAACTGATGACCAATGCGATGGGAGTCGCTCAGGGTGCGAGACAAGAATTCGAAACCGGTCTCGACAGCTGGCTTGACCGATGGCTGGCGTCGCGTAACCTCGTGACGCGAGACGAATTCGAATCTGTTCAGATGATGGCGCGAAAAGCACGCGAAGACAACGAATTGCTGGCACAAAGAATCAAGCAGCTCGAGCAGGCACAAAATGGCGGACAGCTTCATACAGTATCGGCAGCAATGCAGAGCGAAAGCGACGAGCACGCTGGTTCGAAATAGTGCGTCACCACCGCATTTGCGCCTACGGAACAGGTTCCGTCAGTTAAGAATGTGAATTTCTGACAACGCAAACCATCTTGGTACGCCGCTGCTGTCGGGATCGCATCTGGCCAATCCTGCTCGCCGGATTCCTGTACCTTTCCCACATAAATTTCTGTGTCTTGTGGTCCGTTAGCGCTTTACACCGCCAGATATTGTGCTACTAATTGTAGCCTGAAAACTGAGCGAGTCTGCGAATTGTAGTGGTGAACTACACTTTGTAGTGGTGTTCTTGCCGATTTTGAGCAGTCAATATCAATAAAGGGCAGTTGAGATGTATCAGGCAGGGTTTGAAGCAGAAAAAGACCTCGTTCATCCGGTTGATCTGGCGCAGGCAGTCGCCATCGAGTCAGGTTGGCCGTTCAGAAGGGATGAAGAAGATCAACTGCTGATTGAATACGAGGGCAATTGGAGAATTTACAGTCTCTCGGTTTCGCTGTTGGAGGATATGGAAATCCTGTTGGTACGCGCTGGTTTTTCTTTCAAACTCAACGAAGACAATTCTGCCCCGGTATTGCAAGTGGTCAATTATGCCAATCAGATCTGCCCGGTCGGGGCATTCACATTGCATTGTTCGGAAGAGTCCATGGTCTTTGGAACAGGCCAGACCATAACGGGTGAGGGGCATTTGACGAGTCAACAGCTTACGCGATTGATCGAAATCTGTATCGCCCAATGCGAACGATTCTATCCCGCGTTTCAGGCTGCTATCCTCGGTGTCGGCGATGTGCAGTCAGCAATTGAGGCTGCAGTGCTCGAACCGATTGGTGAATGCTGACGATGCAATAGCATGACGCCCAAAGAGATCAGCGAGGGCGGCATCCTGCTTCTTGGATGCGGCAAGATGGGATCAGCTTTGCTCAAAGGGTGGATCAGTTCCGGAGTCGACTCCCAATCAATTCAGGTATTGGAACCCCACCCTTCACCTTGGCTCGCCACACAATCATTGTCGTTGAATCAGGGTCTGCCGAGCAACCCGCCTGCTGTCTGTTTAATTGCGGTGAAACCACAGATATTCCCCGAGGCGATCAAATCGGTCACGCCGCTGGGGAATACGGGAATGCTCGTACTGTCAATCGTGGCAGGTGTGCAGCTTTCCACCCTGGCTACAGCATTTGGCAGCGAGACGTCGGTCATTCGGGCGATGCCCAACACACCTGCTGCCATTGGTCATGGAGTGAGTGTGTTGGTGGGTAATGCGCAGACCCGTCCGCATCATCTTGCGCTTGCCGAAAGCCTGCTGGCGACAGTGGGTGAGACTGTATGCATAGAGCAGGAAAGCGATATGGATGCGGTGACCGCACTTTCGGGTTCCGGCCCCGCCTATATCTTTCTTTTCATTGAAGCGATGACAGAGGCGGGGGTTGCGCAAGGTCTATCAAAGGAACTGTCTCATAGACTGGCCTTGGCGACAGTCGCTGGTGCCGCGCGGCTGGCAGCCAAATCCAGCAGTCTCCCATCGCAACTGCGCAAGGACGTCACCTCGCCGGGGGGGACTACAGAAGCAGCCCTGGAACTGTTATTGGACGATCAATCGGGTCTCAGACCGTTGGTGGTGAATGCGGTCCAGGCGGCAGCTGAGCGGAGTCGTGAACTGGGTTTGGAGAATGGCTGAGATAGGCTACGAGGATTTTCAGAAGATTGATATTCGGGTGGGAACAATCGTGCGGACGGAGGCGTTTCCAGAAGCCCGGAAGCCCGCTGTAAAATTGTGGGTGGATTTTGGAGACCCAATCGGTTCACGAAAGAGTTCGGCACAATTGACGGCCAATTATACGCGGCAAGACCTGATCGGCAGGCAGGTTCTTGCTGTCGTCAACTTCCCACCGCGCCAGATCGGCAAATTCATGTCGGAAATTTTGGTGCTCGGCGTTCCCGATTCCAATGGCGAGGTGGTATTGATCGGACCCGACAGTCCAACTCCTGATGGCGGGCGGCTCTACTGATGACACAAAAACGCGTTCTGATTACTCGCCGATTGCCTGATTCTGTGATGGAACAGGCGGCTTCGACCTATGACCTGGAAACACGCGATTCCGAGATTCCGCTCACAGAGGCAGAAGCCAAACGGGTCCTCGGCGAATTCGATGGTGTGTTGACGACTTTGGGAGATGGTTTTACCGCCAACGCCTTTGAATCATCAAGACCGCTCAAATGCCGAATTCTTGCGAATTTTGGCGTTGGCTACAATCATATCGATATTGCTGCCGCTGAGTGGCACGGCATCGCGGTTACCAATACCCCGGGCACGGTTACAGAATCGACGGCTGACATTGCATTGGCATTGATCCTGGCAACGGCGCGCAGGGTGGTTGAGGGCGACAGGCTGGTACGTGCAGGAGAATGGGTGGGCTGGCAGCCAACGCAGATGCTCGGTCATGCTGTCAGTGGCAAGACCGTGGGCATTGTCGGGATGGGGCGTATTGGACAGGCAGTGGCCAAAAGGTGCCATTTCGGTTTCGATATGAAGGTTGTTTATGCAACGCGTTCGCCAATCACCGACCTGGAATTTACTGCGACTGCAATGGACTCGCCAAAGGCTGCCATGCAGGTCGCAGATTTTGTTGTGGTGACGGTCTCTGCGAATCCTTCAACGCATCATCTGATCAATGCGGAACTTATCGATGCCATGCAATCGCATGCGATCCTGATCAATGTCTCCCGTGGCGACACGATTGATGAATCGTCGCTTGTTGAGGCTCTCGAAAGACAGCAGATTGCCGGAGCAGGACTGGACGTCTACGAGTTCGAACCACAGGTCCCGCCGCGGCTGACCGCACTCAGCAATGTCGTTCTGCTGCCGCATCTTGGGACATCGGTTCTTTCCACGCGGGAAGCCATGGGTTTTATGGCACTGGATAATCTGAACGCATTCTTCGCTGGCAAGTCTCCGCCAAATCGCGTGTGAATTCCGTCGCGTCGCTGTCGCTGCGACATTCGTGTCATGCCATGCAATCTCATCACGCACCGAGATCGGCCAAATGGCTGCCGCCAGAGACTTTGGAGATATTCTCGTCAAGAGGGATGCAGCGGATCGCTCTCACCGAACAGGAATGACAAAATCTGCAAGGTAACTACTTGCCCCCGTTATCAGCTACCTTCGTAGAGGCAGTCAACGGCCTTTT
>JAPOTI010000119.1 GCA_026709265.1 Paracoccaceae bacterium
CCCCAGAATTCTCACCCTGATTGTCGCAAATTCTCACCCTGATTGACGCGCCACAAGCGCGAATCCCTGCCAACCCATAAGGAGCCCGCGTCTCATAGGGTGTGAACAGGTACACACCCCAACGCAACCGGGCTGTTCACCATCAATGCCACAGGCAGACGCACAAGGCCCTGCACGCCGGTCAGCGATCGTCACTGTGACATCACATCGACATCAGGGGGTGAGTAGTTACAAAAGTCCTTGATATTTTTGGACAGTTTTGCATAAAGAAACACATAAAGAGACTGTGAAATCCCAAAAAAAGCCCATAATGTTCCACCCCGCGCCCGTCCCGCAAACGATCGTTTTTCAGATTCGGCACCTCTGGTATTGAGGCTGGCCATGCCCCCGCCCATTGCCGATCCCATTGAGGTTCTTGTCCCCCTGATTCAAGAGGATGGTACCTTTCCCGATCATGTCGAGGCACCCTATAATTACTGGCATGAGCCTTGGTTTTTATGCACGTATCTGCGCCCCGACCATCAGTTTTGCGGCCCGATCGCCACCACCGCATTTGTCTATGATGCAGAGTGTGTGGACAGCATCATCTGTCATAAGCAAGCCGGCTGTGCGCGGAAAGCCTCCCCTGCCGAGCTCTCCCGCTTATGGGTGCAGGGAACAACAGGCGATCCGCACGTGGACGATCGGGTGATACTGGATGTTCTCGCCGAGCTTCCTCTTGATGATTTAATCACGGTCTTTACGCATTCAGGTGCGTGCCCGCGCGACATTGCCCGTGTTTACCGCCAGCATCCGCACCGTATTACCTATCCGGTCTTTATCGCCTTAAATCAATGGTCGGATATCGGACCGAAAGAGTTGCCCCGGATGTATGTCAAAGAAATGTTTACCGAATATGACGGTGGATCACGTGCATGGTGATGGCCTCCGATTCCCGTTCTGCACCTTATCGGTTGCCAGCACGTCTTCAAATCCCCTTTGAGCGTGCAATACAGCTGTTCTGTGTGATCTCTTATCATCAACTGATGGATCGGATATCCGCTTTGGCGGTGGGACCGCCCTTGCGTTACAATGGGCACATCGCCATTCGACGGATCTTGACTTTGCCGTCGATCAAGCCATGTTTGATCGCGCCTTTCCAGTACAGGAGTGTCAACAGATTAAACAGTCGTTTGATCAGCAACGTGACAGCCATCTCGATCACGCACCTCTCACCGCGTTTACGCTTAATTGGCGGGGGATGGGATATCGCATTCAAGGCGTTCCAGTTTCGCTGGTCCGGTCGCGATTGGCGCAACGCTCCACCACCGATATCCTGTCGCCCTATGTGGTCGGCATGAGTGCCATCCATCTTGTTGAACCCGCGGTTATTCTGAATGTAAAAATTGAAGGTCGTCTGATTGACGCGAACTCACCGGCTGATCGGGATGGATATGATATCGCGTATGCACTCAAATATCATCCGGACATTTTCCACCAGGCCATGAAAGGTGTTCATTTCGGGATATTCTGTGAGCGGGTATCATCCTGTAGTGGCGTGACGGGGGTCGACCGTGCCATTCTTGCCCCCACCGATCAATCACTGGCCGATAATCCACGGGGTTATCTGAATGATCATGCCGAGATCATCATGGCGTTATCACAGGATGATACCCGCTCGTCACCCCCACACTCCAATCCGCTTGATATCCCGGACCCCACAACTCCGCCGGCGCCATGGAAATGACTGTTGCAAACGATCGTTTTAGAGAGCCCATGACGGTCTATCCCCGCACCGGCGACATCCTGGGATACGCCCGTGTCTCCACCCGGGATCAGGATCTGTGCAGACAGATCGGCCGTCTGATCCAGCACGGCGTCGTGCGGGTGTTTGAAGACGTGATCTCTGGCAAAACATTCACGCGCCCGGGGATGGCCGCCGCGCTCGATCAGGTCCGCCCCAACGATACCCTCGCCGTCATCCGCCTCGATCTCTTGGGCCGCTCGCTCAAAGAACTCCTGACAACCGTCGAAGATCTCAAGGCCCGCGGGATCCATCTGATCAGCCTGGAAGAACGCATCGATAAATCCTCCGCTGCCGGGGAACTGGTGTTCCACGTCTTTGGGGCACTGGCACGGCGCTGGACAGCGACAGCAAGCTCATGATGTCGTGGCTGGTGGGGGACCGTTCGGGAGAGACGGCCATTGAATTGATGGACGACGGTACGGGCGAGACTGGCCAACCGGGTCCAGCTGACCACCGGCGGCCTGAAAGCCTATCTGGAAGCCGTGGCGGGCGCGTTCGGCGGCGATATCGATGACGCGATGCTGGTCAAGATCTACGGCGAGAGCGCCAACGGCAGACGCTATGACAGGAAGCACTCGCCCGCGCAGTGCAGGGGCACGAGGAAGGTTGTCATCGAGGGAAACCCGTCCCGGAAAGCCATCAGCACGTCGCATATTGAGCGCCACAACCTGAGCATGAGAATGCACATGCGCCGTTTCACGCGGTTGACCAACGCCTTCAGCAAGAAGATAGAGAACCACGTTCACATGGTCGCGCTTTACACCTTCTGGTACAACCTGATGTGCGTCCACGGATCTCTTCGTGTGACTCCCGCGATGGAGGCAGGATTGACCGATACAATGGACATGGAAGAGTTTATCGCCATCATGGACGACCGCGCGCCCAAGCCGAAACCGCGCGGACCCTACAGCAAGAGAAATTCAAACTGACTCACCACCTTTTATGTAGGCAACAATATCAACCATGCGACATGAGCGCCGTGTCTAGCGAGGACAAAAACACTGACCATTACCAAAGAACATATTCTCGATGAACTGAGGCGCATCGGTCTGCCCGATGGTGGCGACATCGTCTCGCGCGCCTTTGTCAAGGCCCTGCATGTTGATGGCGGGCGAGTCAGTTTTGTCCTGGAAGTCCCTCAGCAGCATGGCCAGGGAATGGAACCGGTGCGCCGCGCTGCTGAAGAGTTGGTTGGCAAACTTCCGGGAGTCAACACAGTCTCGGTGGTCATGACGGCACATAGTGACGCCACGACGAATGAGAAGGCCCCACCGAATCTGAAAATTGGCCGCCATCCTTCCGGTGGAAACACAGTCACGCAATTTCCAAATATCGGCCGCATTATTGCCATTGCATCTGGCAAAGGCGGTGTCGGCAAGTCGACCATCGCCGTCAACCTCGCCGTTTCACTTGCCCGGCGCGGCGACCGCGTTGGAATCCTTGATGCTGACATTCATGGCCCCTCGTTGCCAATGATGATGGGTGTGACCAAGAAGCCGGTTTCACCTGACGGTAAAATGATACGCCCTCTCACCGCGCATGGCGTGACAATGATGTCGATTGGCCTCCTCTTGCCCGCAGAGGAGGCGGTGATCTGGAGAGGCCCGATGCTGATGGGCGCGCTGCAGCAGATGTTGCAACAGGTCGAATGGGGGCAGCTCGATACGCTGGTTGTCGACCTGCCGCCAGGTACCGGTGACGTCCAGCTGACATTATGCCAGAAATTCGAACTGTCGGGTGCAATCATTGTCTGTACACCGCAGCAGGTCGCATTACTTGATGCCCGCCGTGCCATTGCCATGTTCAAGAAACTGAATATCAATATTCTTGGTCTCGTTGGCAATATGACTCATAGTATCTGTAGCAAATGCGGGCACCATAATCCCACCTTTGGAGGAAAAGGCCTACAACAGGAAGCCGCTGCGAATGCTATCCCGCTGCTCGGCGAAATCCCCTTTGCACCGGATATCGGGATATCCGGCGACAAAGGGGTCCCAATCATTCTTCAGGACCGACCGACCGCATCAATCATCAGGTCAATCGCTGAACAACTGGACTGAAGCTCGACGCGATTCGTCACCCGGGTGGTGACGGGTCATTCGGTGATTCTGTCAGGACACGCGGTCATTTCTGTTTCTGATGTCTCACTTGGGTGGAACTAAATCCCATAAAAATACAAAAGCAAATATAGAATTGATTGATTAAGTCTCTTCAAAATAGACAAATTTAGGGCATTTAACAACAATATATTGATTAGTTTATGAGAAAAACATCTATATATATTGAGATGATGCATAAAAATCACAGACTGAGATAAATCTTGAAATGGTACAAAATCCCACTGGAATCTATGGACGCTTATCAAATCCCACAATAACAATGACTATGGTTTCAGCATGAACCCCTTGCTGGAGCCAATGCCGGAGGTTGCTGCCTCACCCCATTCGGCAGCTTTCATACAGGCATAGTCTTTAAGTAAACTGGATGCCCGGGCCGCGCTGCACGTCACCCCCCCCCCCTTAATGGCGGCAGTCGGTCGGGGCTCCAGAAATCGGCATTAGATCCGCTGGAGTGACAACCGGGGCAGGACAGGCAGATGGAGCGGATCATTGGGTTTTGCGTTCAGAGGAGAGTGCTGCCACAAGATCGACCAGAAGGGACGGGTGTCGGCCCCGGCAGATTTTCGGCGTGGAATTATCAGTGGGGATTTAGAGTATCAGCCGGGTACAAACGCCAGTTTCACGATTGTGTATGGCGACAGCCGACTGGCATGCCTGCAATGCTATACCGAAGAGTCGATTCGCAGCATTGATGAAGCGATTTCCTTCATGGAATTGGGATCTGAGAAACGACAGTTCCTGGAATTTTTCTTCCAGACAAAGTCCTTCAAGGCGCAACTTGATCCTGCGGGCCGATTTGTTCTCCCCAAAAATTTGAAGACCAAGGCAGCGATCAATGGCGAGGTCTGTTTCGCCGGAACCGGCCAATCCTTCCAGATGTGGAATCCGGAATCCTTTGCGTTGCATTGTGCTGAACTGGAGAAGCAATTTCGCAACGGCAACGAGACGGTCAATCCTTTATCCATTCTCGATGCGGAAATCTGACATGCTGGCGTCGTGTTGAAAATTGATGAGCCCGAATCCCTGGATCACAAGCCGGTGCTGTTGCAATCATTTCTTGATGCGGTGGCGCCAGTTCACGGAACATGGCTGGACTGCACATTCGGTGCCGGGGGATATTCGTTAGCGCTCTGTGCCGCGGGCGCGACGAAGGTATTCGGGATTGATTGTGATCCGGAGGCGTGCAGGCGCGGACATGTCGCCGAGAAGACTTTCAACAACATCTTTCATTTTATTCACGGCCGTTTTGGTCAATTTGATGAAATTCCGGAAATAGGCCAAATTGCTCCCCTGCAAGGCGTCGTCTTTGATCTCGGCGTGTCGTCCATGCAATTTGATACGGCGGAACGCGGCTTTTCGCTGCGCCGGGACGGTCCACTCGATATGCGGATGTGCAGGACCGGATGGTCCGCGGCAGATCTGATTAATGGCGCGTCCGAATCTCTGCTGTCCGAAATCTTTTCCAAGCTGGGCGAGGAGCATGCAGCGCGAAGAATTGCCCGACGGATCGTGCAGCATCGGTCCGCTGGCAGGATCGAGTCCACCTTTGAACTTGCCGCAATCGTCGCAAAAGCAGTGACTCACAATCGATCGCGTCGTTTCCATCCGGCGACACGCGTCTTTCAGTCTCTTCGCATGGCAGTCAATGACGAGTTGATGCAGCTTGCGCAAGGCCTGAGTGCAGCAGAACGGACTCTGTGCAAAGGCGGGTTTCTGGCTGTCGTTTCATTTCATTCATTGGAGGATCGAATCGTCAAGAGGTTTATGCGTGGGGATGGGCGGGACAATTCAGCCCGGCAGAATGTATCGGCTTTCGAACAGGTCAATCGCCGCCCCGTGGGGCCGTCCCGTGAAGAGATTTCATCCAATCCACGTTCAAGATCAGCGCGTCTGCGCGTGGCTGTCCGGTCGTCATTCCAAACCCGTTCGGTCGATTACGAACAGTTGGGCGTCCCCTGCATCATGGGAATGGAGAACTGGCAATGCGGGTGAAACATTTGCTGCTGGTTTTTCTTCCAGTCGTTGGGCTGGCATACTGGGTCACCCACGAAAGCAACAAGACACGCCAGTCGATCAAACAGGTCAAAAGTCTCGAAACGCAACTTCGGGACGACAGTCAGCGACTCGAGTTCCTGTCCGTTGAATGGGAATATTTGAACCGTCCGGATAGGCTGGAAGCGCTGGTCGAAAGATATTTTGATCAACTCCGGCTCGTGGAGGCTCATGTGACCCGTTACGGCGAAGTGGAGTCGATACCATTCTACGATGGTGAAGAGGTCATTTATGATCAGGAATCAGGTCTCCTGATGGCTGTTCCCTTGTCACCCACTGATACGAAATGACTCGCGTTTTCGGTCAGCGCGTCCGTAACTGGCGCGATCGCATCAAATTCTGGCCGCGTGATGCCTCGTTGCGGTCGTGGGCGACACGAGTCGCGGACCGACAGGTCTTTGTCAGTCTCGGTTTTCTCATGCTCTTTCTCATTGTGGCCGTACGCGTGGTGGAGATCGGTTTGACCAACCCGGGCAGCCTTCAAATCCATCGCGATGTGCCGGAGCAAGAGTTCAGCAGGGCTGATATCGTTGATCGCAACGGTGAAGAACTGGCAATGACGGTGTCAGGTTATGCCCTGTATGCCCATCCGCATGAAATGAACGGAGACGAAGCGCGTCGACGAGTCGCCATCCAACTCGCTGCATTAATTGATGACATCGATCCTGACAGGCTGGCGGCCGCTCTGACCAGCGGTCGAAAATTTATCTGGATCAAGCAGAGATTGACACCTGAACAGAAACAGGACGTGCACGATCTGGGTGAGCCAGGCCTTCATTTCGGTCGACGACCAGTGCGCGTTTATCCAAAAGGAAAATTGGCTGCACATATTCTGGGCGGCACGACCTATGGGGATGCAGCGGTCAATTCGGCAGTGATAGTTGGCAATGCGGGTGTCGAACATCATATGGATGCACGCCTCACGGCACCCGGGCAGTCGCATCAACCACTGGAACTGTCGATTGACTCCCGGGTTCAGAATGTGGTTGCCAAATATCTGGCACGCGGCAAGGAAGAATATCAGGCCCAAAGGGCAAGCGCAGTCTTGATGGACGTGCAGACTGGTGAAATCCATGCCCTGGTCTCACTGCCTGATTTCGACCCCAATGCCCGCGCTGACCACCAGAGTTCTGAACTGTTTTGTGATCCGGTGCAGGGTGTCTTCGAATTTGGTTCAACTTTCAAGATCTTTGCCGCGGTGCAGGCCATTGAACTGGGTCACGTCACACCCGATTCAATGATTTCCAATCAAAGCTTCAGACTCGGTCGCTACCAGATCAGATCGACGGAACGCGGCGACAAGATGTTGACCCTGAGAGATGTCATCGCGCAAAGTTCAAATACCGGTGTGGCGCAGCTTGCACTCAATATTGGTAGTGCCAAACAGCGCAATTTTCTCTCGCAGTTGGGTCTTCTTGAAAAATCAAGCATTGAATTCACCGAGGCACAAAATGTCGGACCATTGACTCCCAGTCGGTGGGCGGAATTGGAGACAGCGACAATTTCCTACGGTCACGGGGTCGCAGTGACGCAGGTGCAGCTGGCGGCAGCCTATGCGACACTGGTCAATGGGGGCTTCCGCGTGACCCCGACGATATTAAAACGCACGGATATGGGACCCGCAACAGATCGCGTCATCAGTGAGGAAACGTCCCGTGTTGCTGTTGAGTTGCTGCGCGCAGTGGTCACCGATGGTACGGCACGGTATGCCAATATTCCCGAGGTCGCAATTGGCGGAAAGACCGGTACTGCGGATAAACAAAGACCTGAAGGCGGTTACTACCGGGACAAAGTTCTGGCGACTTTCGCTTCTGTCTTTCCGACAGACAATCCCCGTTATGCGCTTGTCGTGACGCTTGATGAAGGGACATCCGGAGACGGTTCGAAATGGGAAAGATCGGCCGGCAGAACGGCGGTACCGGTCGCAACTGTGATCATTGAGAAAGTGGCTCCGCTGCTTGGACTTGATCCAAATGAGCAACGGATTGCGGCGCGGAATTGATCATTCATGACTACGACTGGCGATGTAACGGGATCGGAGACGGGCAAACGCACGCTGGGTGAACTTGGCATCGGATCATCGCCGCAACCTGCTGACCTTCCGATTTCCGCGCTTTCAGCCAATAGTCGCACCGTGACCGAAGGTGGGCTTTTTGCGGCCTTGCCCGGGACCCACCATCATGGTGCCGATTTCGCTGCAGAAGCCATCGCCCGCGGCGCAGCGGTGATCCTGACGGACCACAGGGGTCAGGCCATTATTCAGTCACGACACCAGGTGACCGACCCCCGGATTATCGCGGTCGATAATCCACGCGCCGCTCTGGCGATCGCTGCTGCGCGTTGGTTTGGTCGCCCCCCGGAAATCATCACCGCCGTAACGGGCACCAATGGAAAGACCTCTGTTGCGTCGATCTGTCAGCAGATCTGGCAGTCACAAGGGCACGCTGCCTGCAGTTTTGGAACGCTCGGAATTTGCGGCGCATGGTCCGGGCGCCTCCACCATACGACGCCGGATCCGGTGACGCTCCATGCACGTCTCGCCGAGGCAGCGCTTCACGGGGTCACACATGTGGCGATGGAAGCCTCGTCACATGGTCTGTCGCAACGACGCCTTGATGGTGTCCCGTTATCTGCCGCGGCATTCACCAATCTCACGCACGATCATCTCGATTATCATGGGGATTTCGCTTCCTATCTCACTGCGAAGGCAGGATTGTTCACGCGGATATTACCTCCCGACGGAATCGCGGTTGTTTGTACCGGAGGGGACAGAGGCCGGGAAATCGAAGAGATCGTGCGAACGCGGGGCCAACAACTGATTTCAGTGGGAGGGAAGGACAGCGACCTGACTCTTCTGAGTCAAACCCTCCACCGCAACGGGCAGCGCATTCGATTCGCCTATCTGCAGGAAAAATATGAAATCAATCTTCCATTGATGGGGGATTTTCAGGCCTGGAACGCGTTGACAGCAGCGGGACTGGCGATCGCTACCGGAGAGGAACCGGGACATGTTTTTGCAGCGCTCAGTGAAATTGCACCCGTGCGCGGCCGGCTGCAACTGGCAGCCATACGAGAGAATGGTGCAGCGGTCTTTGTCGATTACGCGCATACGCCGGATGGTTTACGGGCATCACTGGAATCGTTGCGAAGACACTATTCCGGACGGCTCCTGGTCCTGTTCGGGGCCGGTGGTGATCGCGATCGCCACAAGAGACCTCTGATGGGACAGGTCGCCTGCCGCCATGCGGATCAGGCAATCGTTACTGACGATAATCCGCGTTGTGAAAACCCTGCCGAGATTCGTTCCGCGATCTTGCAGGGCTGCCCTGATTCACTCGAAGTTCCGGACCGGGCGGAAGCGATCGTGCGGGCAGTTGCCCTGCTCGAGGCAGGCGATGTCCTTCTTGTCGCCGGCAAGGGACACGAAACCGGCCAGGAAATCAATGAAATGATTCTGCCGTTCGATGATTTTGAACAGGCGAGCATTGCGGTCAGGGCACTCGAGGGTGAGGGCGTATGAGGTCTTTGTGGACGTCAAGTGAAGCAACGCAGGCATGTGGCGGCGAAGCGCAGGGATCCTGGGCTGCCAATGGCATATCAATAGATTCACGCAGCCTGTCGCCCGGCGATCTGTTTATTGCCCTGACAGATCGGCGGGACGGACATGATTTCGTCTCCTCCGCATTCGAAGCCGGTGCTGCGGCAGCGATGGTGTCGCGTCGACCTGAAGGGTTGACACGAGATGCTGCCTTGCTGGTGGTCTCCGACACCGAGACGGCGCTTCGTCGACTGGCCCTATGGAGACGCCAACAGATGGCAGGAAAGGTTATTGCGGTGACCGGTTCGGTGGGCAAGACCTCAACCAAGGAAATGCTCCGGACCATCCTGCAGCGCGCGGGTCTTACGCATGCTGCACGCGGCAGTTTCAACAATCATTGGGGAGTCCCTTTGACCTTGGCGAGCATGCCACGCGACACAGAATTTGCGGTCATTGAAATCGGCATGAATCATCCCGGAGAAATTGCGCCTCTGGCCAGTTTGACTCGCCCACATGTCGGTATCATCACCGAAATTGCCCCGGCACATCTTGCGGCTTTCGACGGGTTGGAGACAATTGCCAGAGAGAAGGCTGACATATTCTCCGGTCTGGAGGATTCCGGAATTGCGGTTTTCTATTCGGGTGCACGCTGCATGCCGATTCTGGAGGCCCGGGCGCAGGAGGTGGGGGCGGGTGAGATTATACGATTTGGTTTTGAGACGGGCGATCGCTACCGATTGGCGGATGTCCGGGCGGTCGCAAATGGTACGGTGATGAAATTTCAACGGGATGGTTGGCACCAATGCGTTATGCTGAGGTCATTCGGCGCGCATTTTGCGCGCAATGCGTTGGGTGCGATTGCTGCTGCTGAATCCGTCGGTGCCGATCCAGATCTCGCCGCAATCGCCTTGCGTGACTGGCAGCCACCGACTGGCCGCGGCGATGTCTCGGAAATCAGCCTGCATCCTGAACGTCCTCCCGTGTACCTTATCGATGATTCATACAATGCCAATCCGGTGTCGGTTGCAGCGGCAATTGATGCGATGGCGATGCGATGCTCGACTGACCGGCAGTCAAGCGGCCGATCTGTCGTGATCATGGGGGACATGCTGGAGCTTGGGCCCGCAGAAGACAGACTGCACGCAGAATTGGCAACGATTCCATCAATCAAGAAGATCTCTGTCATCCATTGTGTGGGTCCATTGATGAAGCATCTCCATGCACAGTTGAAACCGGATATGCGCGGGGAGTGGCGTGAATCAGCAGACGGCCTTGTTGCCATCATGGGCCAGCTCCTCTTGCCCGGAGATACGGTATTGGTCAAAGGATCAAAGGCTTCGCGCCTTGCGCTTGTTGTCGATGCAATCCGTGAATTACATGACGATTCGGTGCCACCGCGCGGATAACGCGGATAAGAAGAGTGGTGAAACCATGAAAATCACGTATCACGCAATGCACGATTGGGCTGCGATAACGGTCACGAAGGGCGTTTTTCAGGCTGAAAGACCTGTCAATTCTCCGTCGAACAAGCCGATCGCAAGGCGAGGGGATACGTGGATCCAACGCAGCCTGCATCCGGTAGATTGTGAACAACGTCTGTTTGGCATTAAGGATTGATGGTCACAACCGATGGATCGGATATCAGTCGTTTGCGATCAAACGGGTGCGGCACGACATTGAGGGTTACATGCTGCGGTGACGGGCACAAGTTTGAGCCTGCAAGGTGAATCTGCTGCAACCATAGGGAAGGAACCAGAAGATGGGCAGGAGGTCACGAATTGTTTGAGTTGTTGAGCGGCTTTGCTGAGGGCGGGGATATTTTCAATCTCTTCCGCTACATTACATTCCGCGCCAGTGGTGCTCTGCTCACGGCACTGCTCTTCGTTTTTATTTTCGGAAAACCGTTTATCAATTTTCTTCGGCAACGGCAGAAAAACGGACAGCCGATTCGTGAAGACGGCCCTGAGAGCCATATCGAGGGCAAGTCGGGAACTCCGACGATGGGAGGGATTTTGATCCTTGGAGCGATGATTATTTCAACGCTTCTCTGGGCGCGCCTTGATAATATCTATGTGTGGATCGCCCTGTTTGTGACCATTGGATTCGGGACCATCGGCTTTTTCGATGATTATCAGAAAGTGTCGCGGCAAAGCCACAAAGGACTCGGTTCAGGTATCCGGATCATCGCCGGAATCGTCATCGCCGGAATCGCTTCAGGTGCGGCGCTTTACGCCCATCCCGTTGAGTTGGCGGGTGCACTTGCCTTTCCGATTCTGAAAGATTTTCTTGTTGATCTCGGTATTCTTTTTGTTCCTTTTGCGGTGATCGTGATTGTCGGTTCAGCCAATGCAGTGAATCTGACCGATGGGTTGGATGGGTTGGCAATTATGCCGGTCATGATCGCGGCGGGCACCCTGGGGATTATCGCTTATGCCGTTGGGCGGGTCGACTTTACCGATTATCTTGAGGTCCATTATGTACCGGGAACCGGGGAACTCATGGTGTTTTCCGCCGGTATCATTGGTGGAGGCCTCGGATTTCTCTGGTATAATGCCCCACCGGCAGAGGTCTTCATGGGTGACACCGGATCGCTGTCGCTCGGCGGGGCAGTTGGTGCCATTGCCGTGGCCACCAAACACGAACTCGTCCTCGCGATTGTTGGTGGATTGTTCGTTGTTGAAGCCCTCAGCGTCATCATTCAGGTACTCTATTTCAAGGCCACCGGCAATCGTATTTTTCTGATGGCACCGATCCATCACCATTTCGAAAAACGTGGTTGGACAGAGTCGCAGATTGTCATCAGGTTTTGGATCATCGCCCTCATTCTTGCGCTTGCCGGGCTGGCGACACTCAAAGTTCGCTGATGGGTATATTGGAGCATTTGCGAGGCCGCCGTTATGCAGTGCTCGGATTAGGACGTACCGGAACAGCGGCGGCGCATTTCCTGACCCGAATGGGGGCCGAGGTCTGGTGCTGGGATGATTCGGACACGGCGCGCAAACGCGCATGGGAGCAGGGCATCACTTTGCACGAACTGGGTGGAATGCGGGACTGGGATTCAATCGCGTGTCTGGTGGTCTCTCCCGGAATACCCTTCCTCTATCCGCAGCCTCATCCGATCGTCAATACGGCATTGCGCGCGGGTGTCCCGCTCGACAATGATATTGGATTGTATTTTTCGAATCTGCAGCAGATGTCACATCTGCCAACGACTGTTGCTGTCACCGGATCCAACGGAAAATCGACAACAGCGGCATTGATCCACTCGATATTATCGCATCTCAAACGTCTGTCGCGCCTCGTGGGTAATTTTGGTGAATCGGTTCTCGCCGGTGATCCGATCGAACCCGGCGAGACCGTGGTTCTTGAACTGTCGTCTTATCAGGGCGAACTGGCACGTCGGCTCCAACCGACAATTGCCGTATTTCTCAATTTCTCGGAGGATCATCTGGACCGACATGGGGGGCTTGGTGGTTATTTTGCGGCAAAGAGCCGGGTATTCAACATGTCGTTGCCACAATGGTCCGTTGTCGGTGTCGATGAGCAGGAAGGGCACTTTCTGGCCGCGCAATGCCAGTCGCCACGATTGGTACGCATTTCTTCGTCGCAAGACCTGTCTCAGTTTGATGATGCTGTCTTTACCCGTGATGGCAACCTGGTTTCCCGCATGCATGGCCAATCCACCGTGATCTGCAGATTGACGGACATGCCCGGCTTGAGCGGTCCGCACAATCATCAGAATGCCTGTGCGGCCTCGGCTGTATGTCATGCACTTGGATTGTCAAATCAGGAGATTGCAGCTGGACTGTGTCGGTTCACGGGGCTGCCGCATCGGAGTCAGGTGGTTGGCCGATTCAACGGCATCTTGTGTATCAACGATTCCAAGGCGACAAATGCGGTCAGCGCCGGAATGGCTCTGGAAGCATTTCCCCGCATTCGCTGGATCGCCGGAGGGCTGGGGAAGGAAGGAGGAATTTCAATTCTGCAGAATAGGCTGAACAATGTGATCAAGGCTTATCTTGTGGGTCAGTCAGCACCGGAATTTGCTGCCCAGCTTGGAGCGACGCCACACGTGATCTGCGAAACCGTTTCGCGGGCAGTCGAACTTGCATGGGGTGAAGCCAGAAACGGAGAGACGCTGCTATTCTCACCGGCGGCGGCGAGTTTCGATCAATATCCGGATTTTGAGGCGCGTGGAGATCATTTTGTCAGTGAGGTCAAGCGCTGTTTCGCGCGCCCTGAATCATAGTTGCAGATCTTGTTGCACAGGGCTTAAATGAACTGAGACTCCAGCCTCCTCTCCAGCATCATTGGGGGCTTATAAAGATGAATTCGCATCCCGCATTATGTTGCGCCAGTCTTTCAATAAAACGCATCATGTCATATTCGGTCAACTGGTCTTTATAAGCCCCCATCATTGCCCAAGCAATTGCCAAAATGCACTTGAAAAAGCTTCCTTTACTGCTATGATCATGCACATTCGGCCGCCAAGAGTCGAAGAATGATCGAGTTAAAATTTATACAGGCTGACGAATGACAGATATCGTTCATGGGTTGACGTACAGGAGTGGCTGGGAGCCACTGTTGCCGCGTTGGACGCGCACGGTTGACCATCCATTTCTTTTGGCAATCTTTGCATTGTTTTTCATTGGAATTCTTCTCTCCATCGTTGCGACGCCGCCTCTTGCTGAACGGGTGTCGTCATCCGGCAGTTCCGTCTACGTCATCAAACATGTTGTATACGGTTCATTTGCGCTCGCCTTGATGTTTGTGGTGTCACTGATAAATCCGGTGAATGCCCGACGATTGAGCCTTGGATTGTTCGGGATTTTCTTTGTGAGTCTGCTCCTGCTGCCATTGTTCGGCAGTGATTACGGCAAGGGTGCTGTTCGCTGGTATTCACTGGGATTTGGTGGAATTCAGCCGTCGGAATTTCTGAAACCCTGTTTCATAATGGCTTGTACCTGGTTGATTGCCGGTTCACAGCAGTCTGGAAGCCGTTGGGGTTACCTCATCTCTTTCCTCATAACCGTCTTCATTGGCGTTATGCTGATGATGCAGCCGGATTTCGCGCAGACCATCCTCTATATTTTTGGCTGGAGTGTCGTGTACTTTGTTTCCGGAGCGGCGCTTTGGCCACTCCTATTTCTCGCGGCAGCAGGCGTGGTCTTTGCCGTCTACGCATACAATAGTTTTGAGCATATCGCGCACCGAATCACGCTTTTTACTGAAGGTTGCGAAAGTCCGAATTGCCAAACCAGTATTGCGGTGGATGCGATTCAACAGGGCGGGCAGTTCGGCAAGGGAATCGCTCAGGGGACAGAGAAATGGCACCTGGCTGACGGGCATACCGATTTCATCATTGCGGTCGCTGCCGAGGAACTCGGCTTCATCGCCGTGGTGGCCATCATTGCTTTGTTTGCATTTGTCTGCCTGCGTGCAATCGCATTGGTGAAAAAGGCCCGTGATCCGTTTATTCGGATTGCCGGTACCGGGCTTGCAGCCATGTTCAGCATTCAAGCATTTGTTCATTTCGCAGTTGCGGTCAGCCTCCTCCCGACGACTGGGTTGACTTTGCCGCTGATCTCTTATGGCGGCTCGTCGATGGTCGCCACCGGCCTGACCCTTGGATTACTCCTGGTGCTGATCCGCGAGGCAAAGGAGCAACAGGACGAAGTCGCAGGGTTGAATGCGCAGTCAGGGCGCATTTGATCGACATGCGCAGACCGGTTGAGTCTCATCGACATGCGCACATCGGACGGGTCTGATCCACTTCTGATTGTTGCGGCAGGGGGCACCGGGGGTCATGTTTTTCCGGCACAGGCTCTCGCCGAAGAGATGCTCAAACGCGGTTGGCGGATTGAACTCTGGACAGATCACCGCGGACGCAGATTTAGCCGTGAATTTCCACCGGCTGCACGAATCCGGATGGTGACAAGCGCGGGGTTGCATCGGGGCAGGCGATTGGCTCAATTGATCGCCCCGTGGATGATGGCCGTTGGCATCGTCAGTGCCTGGACAGGGATGTACCGGTTGCGTCCATCGGCGGTTGTGGGATTTGGAGGTTATCCCGCCTTTCCGCCCTTGGCGGCAGCTTGGCTCCGTCGGATACCGCGGCTGATTCATGAACAGAACAGTGTGCTCGGCAAGGCCAATCTGGTGCTCTCGCGCCATGTCAATCTCGTGGCATGTGGGTCTGTTTCCACCACGCTTCCTGCAGGGGTGAGATCAGTGACCGTGGGCAATCCGGTGCGTGAAACAGTCCTCGCTTTTGCGAATTCCCTCTATTCCTGGCCCGACAGCGGAAGAATTGAAGTGCTGGTTCTCGGGGGCAGTCAGGGGGCGCAGGTCTTGGACCGGACCGTTCAGTCGGCTGTCTTGCAGCTACCCGATTCCATTCGCCGAAACCTGCATATTGTTCAACAGGTCCGCTCCGGACGCAAAGAAGAGGTCGTACGGATCTATCAGGAAGCCGGAGTGCAATGCGAGATTGCTGATTTTTTTTCTGATGCGCCGCGCCGCATGGCGCGTGCACATCTCGTCATCGCGCGTGCAGGTGCCTCGACGGTGGCCGAACTCGCCGTGATTGGACGCCCGGCCATCTTGATTCCCTTTGCCGCGGCCGCCAACGATCATCAGACTGCGAATGCTGAGGCGCTGGCGAATTGCGGTGCGGCGATTGCCCTGCCCGAAACCGATGCGTCTGCCGAAACCCTGATGCGTGAAATGATGCTGCTGATGGAGAATCCAAGGCAAGCCGAATCGATGGCGCATGCTGCACTGAAAGCTGCGCAACCCAAGTCGGCCGAACATCTTGCCGACCTTGTCGAGGATATAGCGAGTGACCCCGCATGAAACCGACTAAACTGCCAGCACAAACTGGACCCATTCACTTTATCGGAGCGGGCGGTATCGGCATGTCGGGAATCGCAGAAACCCTGCTCAATCACGGATATGTTGTACAGGGTTCCGACCTCAAAATGTCGACCATTACACGACGATTGGAGGGTCTGGGTGCAACGATTTTTGAAGAGCCGAACAGGCATAATGTTCGCGGTTCCGGAGTGGTTGTGATCTCATCGGCCATTCAGGCAGATAATTGTGAGCTTATGGAAGCACGGCACCTGCGCATTCCAGTTGTGCGGCGTGCCGAAATGCTCGCTGAACTGATGCGGCTGAAGTCGAATATCGCCGTCGCAGGGACCCACGGCAAGACGACAACGACCACAATTGTCGCTGCCCTGCTGGAGAGCGGTGGTTTCGATCCAACGGTGATCAACGGCGGGATCATTCATGCCTATGGATCAAATGCGCGGCTTGGTGCCGGTGAATGGATGGTAGTGGAAGCTGACGAAAGCGATGGAACCTTCATCAAACTCCCGGCGACGGTCGCAGTCGTGACAAGCATCGATCCCGAACATCTTGATCATTTCGGGTCTTTCGATGAACTCCGCGAAGCTTTCCATGCATTTGTCTCGAATATTCCATTCTATGGATACGCAGTCTGTTGTCTTGATCATCCTGAAGTGCGGGCCCTGGCCGGGCGGATCACAGACCGTCGTATCATAAGTTATGGACTGGCGGCGGATGCCGATGTGAGTGCCGGTTGCATGACCTATACGGGCGGGACATCACAGTTTACAGCATATTTGCGCAATGAAGACACGATGATCGAGGGTTGCGAACTGCCAATGCCGGGGGTTTACAATGTGACCAATGCCCTGGCGGCCATCGCGGTGGCCCGCAGTTTGGGGGTGGCGCATGACGTGATCCGTAACTCACTGCGCAATTTCACCGGGGTGAATCGCCGTTTCACCCGGGTCGGGGATGTCCAGGGCGTGCAGATCATTGACGATTACGCGCATCATCCGGTCGAAATCGCGGCAGCGGTTCGTGCCGCGCGTCAGACTGTGTCCGGCCGCCTTGTGGTGGTCCACCAACCTCACCGCTATACGCGGCTGGAAAGTCTTTTCGATCAATTCAGCACCTGTTTTGATGGCGCCGACCGCGTGGCAATCGCAGATGTTTACGCGGCCGGGGAAGATCCGATAAAGGGTGCGGACCGGGATGCGTTGGTGGAGGCACTGAATCGCAAGAGACGGTGTTTTGCATCGGGTATCTCAGGTCCTGAGGAAATGGCGGAATTTGTATCTCGGGACCTGTTGGCCGGTGATATGGTGCTTTGCCTTGGCGCGGGTTCCATCAGTGCATGGGCACACGATCTCCCCCGGCAGTTGAATGCGCGTGCAGGCAATTTTTCAGATGGATGAGTCCAGTCTTCCGACGTGCCGTGGTGTCCTGACCGCTCAGAAATCGCTCGCCGACTTGACCTGGTTGCGCGTCGGCGGGCCGGCAGAATGGTTTTTCCAACCGGCTGATTGTGACGACCTCCGGGGCTTCCTCGCGGCGCTACCGCCGGAGGTTCCGACTTTCGTGATCGGCGTCGGATCAAATCTGATTGTCCGTGACGGCGGAATCAAGGGTGTCGTGATTCGTCTTGGTCGCGCATTCACCAAGATCGAGATTTCTCCGCATGCCGTGCGTGCCGGTGCCGCCGTGCTCGCTTCCCGACTCGCATGCCGCGCTGCCGAATCGGGTCTTGATCTGGCATTTCTCCGCACGATTCCGGGAACGATCGGAGGTGCCGTGCGGATGAATGCCGGTTGCTATGGAACTTATGTCGCAGATGTTTGCCGGGAAGTTACATTCATCACCCGCTGCGGTGCGGTGCGAAAGCTGTCGTCTGCGGAGCTTGGTTTTTCCTATCGCAGCAGCGAACTCCCGGAAGGCGCGGTGATCGTCGAGGCTGTGTTTGGGCCACGCCGCCACGCAGTCGAAAAACTGCAAGAGCAGATGGAGTCGCAGCTACGCGCGCGCGACATGACGCAACCGGCAAATTGTTATACGGCGGGTTCTGTGTTTCGCAATCCGGCCGGATTCTCATCGACGGGAAAAGAAGGCGATCCGCAGGATTTCAAAGCATGGAAACTGATCGATCAGGCCGGAGCCCGTGGTCTGCGGCAGGGGCAGGCGATCATGTCAGATCAACATGCGAACTTCATGGTGAATCTCGGTGGCGCAACAGCAGCCGATCTTGAATTGTTGGGCGAAACGGTGCGGCAAAAAGTTCTGGACAACTCTGGAATTCGGTTGGAATGGGAGATAATGAGGGTCGGTATCTGATCCTTGGAGACACAAGGGCAGGAAGTTGAGGCATCGGGGCAGCAGTTTCCCGGATTGAGCAGAGGCATGAGATGTCAGGCAGGGACATAAACCGCATCGCAGTCCTGATGGGGGGACCGTCCTCTGAGAGCGAAGTGTCGCGCGTCACGGGTCAACAATGCGCATTGTGCCTTCGTCAGGAAGGCTATGATGTCATTGAGGTCGAGGCCGGCGAGGATTTCACACAGCGATTGGCCGATGTTGCCCCTGACGTTGTTTTCAATGCGCTGCATGGCCGATGGGGCGAGGATGGGTGCGTGCAGGGTATCCTGGAATGGTTGCAGATTCCCTATACCCATTCAGGGGTTGCCGCGTCATCGTTGGCGATGAACAAGCTTTTGACGAAAACCCTTGCCTATGCCGTAGCCAATCTTCCCACCGCTGACAGCGTGCTCATCCCTCAACAGGGTTTGAATGGACGTCATCCGCTCAGGAAGCCCTACATTGTCAAACCGGTCGCGGAAGGCTCCTCGGTTGGTGTGTCAGTCATTGGCGATGGTGATGCGCCCCCTGATGTCACTTCTGGCGGAAAGTATGGTCAGATGATGGCAGAAGTCTATGTGCCAGGCCGTGAGTTGACGGTCACTGTTTTTGAGGATCAGCCCCTGACCGTGACCGAGATCATTGCACCGGATTGGTACGACTATGATGCCAAGTACCAACCAGGAGGTTCGCAACATGTGGTCCCGGCGGATATCTCTGCGGACATTTCCGATATGTGTATGCGCTATGCTTTGCAGGCGCATCAGGTGCTGGGGTGTCGGGGAATTTCCCGCACCGACTTTAGGTGGAATGACGAACTGGGCATCGCGGGTATCCGGCTTCTCGAGACCAATACCCAGCCGGGCATGACACCGACCTCCCTTTCTCCTGAGCAAGGGGAATATTGTGGAATTTCTTTTGCACGGATGTGCCGGAGTTTGGTCGAGGATGCCTCATGTCGCAAATAAACCGTGCGTACCAGAAAGGTTCAATCCAGACTTACTTTCGCCTGCGCCGGATTCTGTTGAAATTCACGGCCAGACCTGTTGTTTTGCGTGCTCTGTTTCTGTTGGTGGGGTCAGCCGTTGCCATAGGCTCCATGAATGTGTTCGTGCAGAGTGAAAGTTTCGCATTGATAAAGTCATCCGTGATGCATGAACTCTCCCAGTTCGTGAAAAGACCGGAACTTCAGGTGCATCAGGTGATCGTGAACGCATCACCACGGGGAGAAATCTCCGTACTGGATACACTGGCGGATCAGACGTTTCCCGTCGATATTCTGTCGCTCGATGTTGAGGAGATTCGTCGCCGCATCGAAAATCTCGATCTGGTTGAAAAGGCTTCGGTGGCGGTTGAGGCCGGAGGTCTCCTGAAGATCGACGTGGTTGAGCATGAGCCAGCTGTGGTCATGCGACGTGGCGGCAAGCTGGCTCTCCTCGACCGGGCTGGCCGGGACCTGACCGAGATTGCCAGTCGGCATGCGTATTTCAATTTACCGCTTCTCGTCGGACAGGGAGCCGAACAGGCGGTATCCGAGGCATTGGCGATTCATGAGGAAGCCACGGATATCCAGGATTCGGTTCGTGGGTTCATTCGTATCGGACAGCGGCGCTGGGATATTCTCCTCGACGGCGATCGCCGGATTCTGTTGCCCGAAGAACAAGCGGCTGAGACGGTTCGGCGATTCATTGATCTGGAAGACCAAAATCTCCTGTTGCAGCGCCGACTCGCTCATATCGACCTACGTGATTCAGATCGCATTGTTGTGGCCCCTTCTGCGGGTGACGACCGATAGTGTCGTGTTCTTGAATGACATAGACACATGATGGATCCCTTTTCTCAACACCGCATCATGCGAGACAATCTCCGGGAGGCCAAGAATCAGGGCCTTGCGGCGTTGCTGGATCTTGGCCAATCCAAGATTGCCTGTCTTGTTCTGAAGTTCGAACCGCCGAAACGCGTGTCCATTGAGAGCGGTCTGACCGCTGTTTCCGCTTACCGTGTCGTCGGTTACGCGTCCTCGCGCTCCGGCGGAATTGTCAATGGCCGCATTGTCGACCCGCAGCGCGCAGCCGATGCGGTCGGACTGGCACTCGGGAAGGCACAAGATGCAGCGAAACAACCGTTTGGTCACGTTATTGCCGCCATATCGGGTGGCGCGCCCCGCTCGTCCCATTTCTTTGGGAGTACCGAGATCAACGGAGAGGCCATTACCGAGGAGGACATTTCCGCTTCACTTCATGCCTGTGATGTGCCGGAGCCGGAACCCGGGCGGCAATATCTTCATGCTCATCCAGTCAATTTCTCAGTCGATCACCGATCCGGAATTCATGATCCACGAGGTGAAATTGGCAACCTGCTGTCAGTTGATCTGCAATTGGTTTCCATCAATCAATCCGTCGTTGATGACTGGATCCGTGTGATGGAGAGCTGCAATGTTGAAATCGCCGGGATTGCTGCCTCTCCTTATACAGCCGGGCTCTCAACCCTGGTCAGCCAGGAGGTGGAGAGCGGCGTTGCGTGCATCGATATCGGCGCGGGCAAGACCGGGGTCGCAATCTTCTGCAAGAAACACATGGTTCATCTCAGGGAGATCCGCATTGGTTCGGAACATATTACCTCCGACATCTCAAATGCTTTCGGTATCTCGATCAATGAAGCCGAAAAGTTGAAGGTTATGCAGGGGAGCGCGCTGGCAACACGGCGTGATGATCGCAGCATCTGCGAATTTATCAAGAGTAACGGAACGTTGGGAAGAATTACCCGGACCGAACTGATCGGTGTCATCAAACCGCGAATAGAGGAGATACTTGAAGAGGTCGCGGCTGAATTGGAAAATGCAGGGTTTGGAACGTCGGTTTCCGGCCGAAGTGTCGTCTTGACAGGTGGGTGTGCACATTTACGGGATCTTGAGGAGTTGGCGAAGTCGGTACTCGGCCCCAGTCTACGATTTGGGCGGCCGATGCGCGTCAACGGCATGCCTCAAGTCATGATCAACCCTGATTATTCCGCAGCAGTTGGCTTGTGTCTGTACGCCAGCCAGCCACAAGATGAATATTGGGATTTCCCCAACGCGAGTGAGGCACTGACAATGGCACCGATTGAACGCACCCTGAAATGGTTGCGAGACAATTGGTGACGGAAAACGATTCGCAGCGCGTCATATGGATATGTGCAAATTTGTCTTGCAGTCATGCCCAAAAGATCGTACCGGAATCGGTGGTGCTCAAGAGTCTAATAATCCGAACCCGGCGCCGAGCAGAAAATGAGGCCGAGCAACCATGGCATTGGAATCCATAACTGTACTTGAACACGCGAAGTTGGTGCCACTCATCACGGTATTTGGAGTTGGCGGTGCGGGCTGCAATGCAGTCCAGACCATGAAAGACAAGAATCTGCATGGCGTTCAATTTGTCATCGCCAATACCGATGCGCAGTCGCTGGCAAATTCTTCGGTTACGAAAAAGATCCAGCTCGGACCCAAAGTCACCAAAGGTCTGGGCGCGGGAGCTGACCCGGAAATCGGGCGACAATCAGCCGAAGAGAGCGCCGAAGAGATCCGGGAAAGTCTTGAGGGCACGCATATGCTCTTCATTACCGCTGGCATGGGTGGGGGAACGGGAACGGGGGCAGTGCCGGTCATCGCCAAGATTGCCAGACAGATGGATATCCTGACCATTGGTGTCGTGACCAAGCCGTTCATGTTTGAAGGTTCGTATCGTGCAAATATCGCTGATGCGGGTGTTGTTGATCTGCGCAAATCAGTCCACACTTCGGTCGTAATCGCAAACCAGAACCTGTTCTTGAGCTCCAACGAGACGACACCTTCAGATGATGCCTTCATGAAGGCCGATGACGTCTTGTACGAAGGTGTCAAGAATATCACTGATTTGATGGTCAAACCGGGACGTATCAATCTTGATTTCGCCGATGTGCGCACTGTGATGCTGGAACTTGGCTCGACATTGATGGGAACCGGCGAGGATAGTGGTGACAATCGCGCCAAAGTTGCCGCAAAACGCGCCATGACCAACCAGTTGCTTGAAGATACCCGCCTGGATCGCGCCAAGGCGGTCTTGATCAACATTACCGGTGGTGAGGATCAGACCCTGTTTGATCTGAACGATGCGTCTGAGGAGATCCGACAACATGTCAGTCCAGATGCCCGAATTATCATTGGCTCGACCGTTGATCCCGCATACAAGGGAAAGATCAAGGTTTCATTGCTGGCTGCCGGGGTGAGTTCTGCGGAATTTTCACACGATTTGGAACCGCACTTCACCGAACTGCCTGATGCCGAGACAATTTGGGAAAATGAATCGGAGACCAGCATCGGGATCGATGATGAGGACTTTTATGACGACAATCCAGCCGATGATGGTTTCCAGCCCTCCTCTGACTGGCCGCATGTCCCTGACGAAAAAGAAATATCCGCCGGGCCTGGTGCCGACGCGACCGACAGTCCGGACGCGTCGGTTGAAGCTGAACCAGAGGAGAGCGAGCCGCGTCCACCGCTGCAATTTGTGGTGCCAAAAGTCGGTGGGACATCTCGGGGTGCTTTCCCACCTGTCATGACACCAGAGAATACGACAGCTGAGACTCGCGAGCCACCAGATCATGAAGCACGTCCCATACAGAAAAATGGACGTCTGCGCTCTCTGTTTGGGCGGATGAATTCCAGCACCAGTGATGCTGTGCCGCGTATCCTTGATGATTCACCTCGACTCACGACGCTCTCTCGCCATGAAGCTGGGCAGGAGAGAGATGCAGAAGATATCGAAGCCGAACGGAAAGAAAGGGAACGTGATGTTCCTGCCTATATTCGGCGTCAGGCCAACTGATACAGGGGTTTGCACGGGAACGGCGTGTTTGCAACCGAATGCAACAAATTGTTGAATTTGTTTAGTTGAGTGTGGATAGAGGCTGCGCTAGGCAAAGTTCACTCAAGGAAACGGGCGGGCGCAGAAGTGCAGACCACAATTGCCTCATCAGTCGAATTCAGCGATGTCGGCCTGCATAATGGGAAACCCGTCACGGCGAAAATTTTCCCATCACCAGCAAATTCGGGCATTGTTTTCGTTCGCACCGATCTTCGTGACTGCAACAATATCATCCCAGCCCAAGTCAGGTATGTCGTCGAGACCAGGCTGTGTACGCGTCTGGCGAACTCGGCTCGAGCCTCCGTGGGTACGGTTGAACATATACTTGCCGCCTTGGCCTCCTGTGGTATCCACAATGCACGGATAGAGGTTGATGCCAGCGAGTTACCCGCACTTGATGGGAGTGCGCTTGAATATGTGAGGGGAATTCTTGCCGCAGGCATTCGGCAGCTCGATCAACCGGTACGGGTTCTCAAGATCGACAAACCGGTCGAAGTCCGTATGCATGGTGCTTATGCATCACTGATGCCTGCAGCGCGGGCGGAAATGAAGTTCACGATTGATTTTCCGCAGCCCATTGGGTGCCAGACCCGGTCGTTGGATCTGTCAAATGGCAAGATTGTCAGGAATCTGGCAGATTGCAGGACTTTCGTGTTGCGGCATCATATTCGAGAGCTGCACGAAAATGGATTTGGTCTCGGTGGCAACACAGAAAATGTCATTATTGCTGATGTCGAAAATAACCGTTTCATCAGTGAACTGCGCCATGCAGACGAGCCATGCGGGCACAAGATGCTGGATGCAGTCGGTGATCTGTCGCTGGCTGGCTACCCGATTATCGGAAAATTTTTCGGATACCGGTCGGGGCATAATGTGACTGTGGCATTGCTGGATAGACTCTTCGCGGAAACAGATGCTTACCGTATCGTTGTTGCCGACGACGAGACCGCGGCGCGTTTGCCCGGAGTCGGTGCCGTCCCCGACGATATTCCTCAGCCGAAGTTGGCAGTCGGATCTTCAAACCTCCATTAAAGCGGTTTAGAGTGACGTGGAGGATGCCCGCCGATCCGGCGGCAATGATATGCTGGCCATCGACTCGCAGGAGGTGTGATTCCATTGTTGAGAATTCATTGTCGATATCTCATGGCCTTGTTGGCGGGATTGTTTCTGGTCGCTTGCAGTGGTGACGATAATGAGGGCTACGAATCCTGGACTCCTGAACAGATTTATCGTGAAGCGGAATCTCAGGCTGAATCGGGAGAATATGCCGATGCAGCTGAGACTTTCGAAGAAATTGAACGTCTTTATCCTTATTCCGAATGGGCACGGCGTGGTACAATTATGGCGGCCTACTATTACGGAAGAGACGAGAATTTTGAGGAGAGTCGTTCGGCGGGCAGACGATTTCTCGCCTCGTATCCCGGTGATGAGAATGCAGCCTATGCGCAATATCTGGTTGCGATGAGCTATTATGAACAGCTTGATGATCGTGGGCGGGACCAACAAAATACGGAAAAAGCGATCGAGGAACTGCAGGCCGTGACCACCAGTTATCCCGACAGTGATTATGCGAAGTCAGCAGAGTTGAAATTTGATCTGGCAGTCAATCACCTCGCCTCCAAGGAAATGGAGGTTGGCCGCTATTATCTGAAACGCGGGAATTATGCGGCTGCCATCCGACGGTTCCAGTTCGTCATCGACAATTACGAGACCACGCAACAAACCCCGGAAGCATTGCACCGATTGGTTGAAGCTTATCTGTTACTCGGCCTTGTTGATGAGGCGCGGGAGATGGCCGTCGTTCTCGGTTACAATTTTCAGGGAAGCGAATGGTATGCTGATACCCATCGGCTATTTACATCCCGCGGGCTTGATGTACCAGCTATCGGACGAGATGATGAAGGGTTGGTGCGTAAATTTTATCGGCGGACGATCAAAGGGGAATGGCTGTAACAGAGACTTCGTAGACGATGTTGGCGAGCCTCTCGATCCATAACGTTCTGGTCTTTCTGGATCAGCAAATTGAATTCGCCCCCGGACTCAATGTTCTGACCGGCGAAACCGGCGTTGGCAAGTCGGTTTTGCTTGATTGTTTGGGATTCGCAATCGGCAAGAACAGATTCCCGTCATCGCCACCGATTTCCGGAGACCATAGTGAGGTTTCCGCCGTCTTCCACCTGCCTTCCGGGCATAAGGTCGAAACAATCGTTGATGAACTCAGCCTGCCCAGTATGGAAGAATTGATGTTACGTCGTGCGGTGGCACCGAACGGACGGATCTCGAACTATGTCAATGACAGGCGATGTACCGCAGCTTTGCTCGGGCGGCTCGGAGAATGTCTTGTTGAAGTTCATGGTCAGGATACAAGCCGCCATGTGATGGGACCGGCCGAGCAGCGCGAATGGCTTGATGCATTTGCCGACTGTGGTCACCGTGTTGCTGAATTACGCAGTGAATGGGAGCGTCTTCAGCAGTTGAGAAGGGAATTCGAGAGAGCGGAGAAAGGGCGCCGGGAAGCCGAAGCCGAACGCGACTATCTCAGTCATGCATGCGAAGAGATCGCGACACTTGATCTCAAACTGGGAGAGGAGGAAAAACTCAGTCGCAGGCGATCAGAACTGCGTGCCTTTCGGCGACATGGAGAGGAGTTACAGCAAGCGTCTCTTGCCATTGGTTCCTCTGGTGCCGAGGGAATGGCATCGGATGCAATCGGCCAACTGCAGACCATGCGGTTGGCCGGCGAGAGCCAAATCGGAGAAGCGGTTGAAGCTATTGACCGTGCATTGGTTGAATTGAACGAGGCCGGGCGACTCCTGGCGGAAGTTCAGGCGGGGTTTGAATCCGATCCTCATGAACTTGAACGGGTCGATGACAGATTGCACACGATACGACATCTGTCACGAAAGCATAATGTTTCCGCTGGGCAACTGCCGGAACTTGCGCACAGCCTTGATACACAGTTGGCAGACATTTGTGCACAACTGGCGCGTTCCGATGAATTGCCGGTCGCGGTGACAAAGCAGGAGAGACAATACAACCAGTTGGCCGTGAACCTGTCGGCTGAACGCCGCAAAGCAGCAAAGCGGTTGGACCAAAGAGTGCATGACGAACTCGCCCCTCTTAAACTCGGCGCGGCGCGGTTTACCACTGAAATCACGCCGCGTAAGGAAGGTCCTGACGGTTTGGACGAAGTGCGATTTGTCGCCGCGACGAATGCATCGACACCGCCCGGCCCAATCCATCAAATTGCCTCCGGTGGTGAATTCTCACGGTTCATGTTGGCCTTGCGGGTATGTTCGGTTTCACAAGCTGCGGGCATGACGATGATATTTGATGAGGTCGACCGTGATGTCGGCGGCGCAACTGCAGATGCCATTGGCCGTCGCCTCCGTCTGCTGTCGAAAGAGACCCAGGTCTTGGCCGTGACACATTCACCGCAGGTTGCTGCCTATGCCGACACCCATCTCAAGATGGAAAAACAGTCGAAACAGGGATTGGACACCACCGACGTCCATCCCCTTGCTGACGATTCACGAATTGCCGAGATTGCCCGCATGTTGTCGGGCAAGACAGTGACAGGTGAAGCTGAGGCTGCGGCCAAGGTGCTGCGTCATAACGCACAAGCCGCTTCCGAAGTTTAGGTTTTCAGGGGAGCACAAGCCCATTGCAGCCATTTTTGCGCGCGTGGCGAACACTGGGAATTGAGAGACGTTCGTGTTTTTGCATGATAATCATTGAGCCACCGCAGCTCTTCACTCGACAGTAGAGAATGGTCGATGAGGCGTCGATCGAATGGAACCACGGTCAGATTGCTGAACTGCAGGAATTCTCTGTCTTGCCCGTCTCGTGCCGGTTGACATGCTTCGACCACGGCGAGGTTTTCCAGTCGGATTCCATATTCACCACTGGCATAAAAACCAGGTTCAACGGACAAGACCATCCCCTTTTTGAGGGGAATATTTGAAAGTCGTGAGATATTCGCTGGCCCTTCATGGACAGAAAGGAAATGTCCGACGCCATGTCCGGTTCCATGCGCATAGTCGCACTGCTCGCGCCACAGGAACTGTCTTGCGAGTGCATCGATGGCGCGTCCCTCTGACTTGTCCGGCCATTTTGCAGTCAACAGGGCGATCAGTCCACGCAATACAAGCGTGTAACTTCTGACATGGTCGGGCGAGACGGTACCGACCGGCAGGGTCCGGGTGACATCTGTTGTCCCATCCCGATACTGGCCGCCTGAGTCAACAAGATAGAGGTCACCGTCAGAGAGTTTCCGCTCCGTATCCGGGACGACGCGATAATGGATGATGGCCCCGTTTGAACCTGTTGCAGAAATCGTTTCAAAGCTTGATTCACGGAACCATACGCTTTTCCCACGGAATTCGAGCAGCTGTAATGCAGCCTCACTCTCACTGAGTTTACCAGCGGCGATCCTTTCATCCAGCCAGGCCAGAAATTCGGCCAGCGCGACACCGTCGCGCAGATGGGCGTTTCTAAAGCCTGCAACCTGCACAGGGTTCTTGATAGCTTTCAGCATCTCGCATGGATCAGACCCACGGCAGAGTTTCGCACCGGTTTTCCTGAGTTGCCGTATGATTCGATGACGTGCTGTGTCGGCGACAAAAACACGCCCCGATAATTCTGCGATATGTGCATCGAATTCATCGAAAGGGCGAACCACAACCTGCTGACCAAGCCAATCGGGTGCGGCCGTATCCTTTGGCAGATTGACGCAAAGAGTCACCAACCCATGTCTGCTGACGGTCGCCAGTGCATGCTTGATCGGCGTATGTGGAATGTCTGACCCTCTGATATTCAACAGCCAGGCGATACTTGCGCAGTCATTGAGAACAAGAGAGTCGAGCCCTTTTCGGATTTGAAAGTGAACAAGTTTGTCAATTTTCGATTCACGAGACTCACCCGCATATTCAACGTCATGGGCAAAAATCGCGGATCGCGGCGACGGCGGCTGATCATGCCAGATATTGTCGATCAACTGATCGATGTAGACAATTTTTCGCTTCCCCAATCCCGATTTAAGATCTTTGATATCCTTGTCGCTGTGCAGGCGGGCATCGATGGCGATCGCACCATTGGAGGGGACGTGGTTTTTTAACCATTTCCTGATCCGCGTAAGTCTGAAATCAAGTATTTTGAAACTTGTGCTCCGCATCTGCATGCGTGCCTGAATGGTGTAGCGGCCATCGACAAACAGGGCGGCCTTGGTGGTGCTGACAGCCCCCATTCCCGCCGAACCCGAAAAACCGCTCAGCCACTCCAGCCGTCTTTCACAAGGGGCGAGTGGGAAGCTGCGGCAATAATCGGCAACAGGAACCAGACAGGCATGACAATCCAGCAATTGAAGTTGAGAGCGCAGCGTCTGCAGTCGTGACGCAATGCATGGCATGTCTTCAGTCATGCTGCGACCGTGAATGACTCGCCGGACTCAAACAAGGCAGCCAGTTGTTCTGTCATCGCTCCCGCGAGTTGCTCGACATCGCCAATGGTCACGGCCCGGTTGTAATAGCTTGTGACGTCATGACCGATTCCAATGGCAATCAACTCGACCTGTCGGCGTCGACCGATCATCGTGATGACTTGACGCAGATGGTGTTCGAGATAATCGGGACGATTGGGGCCGAGCGTCGAATCATCAACGGGTGCACCATCTGAAATCACCATCAGTATTCGACGTTGTTCCGGGCGTATGCTCAGTCTTTTATGTGCCCATTCGAGGGCTTCGCCATCGATATTTTCTTTGAGCAGGCCTTCTTTCATCATCAGGCCAAGATTGATCCGTGCCCGTCGCCATGGTGAATCGGCACCCTTATAGACAATATGGCGAAGATCGTTGAGACGACCCGGCGTGGCCGGACGGCCACAAGCAGACCAGCTTTCCCGGCTTCGGCCACCCTTCCAGGCGCGGGTCGTAAAGCCCAGGATTTCGACCTTGACCTGGCATCTTTCGAGGGTGCGGGCCAGGATGTCAGCACAAATCGCGGCAATCGAAATGGGCCGCCCGCGCATTGAACCTGAATTGTCGAGCAACAGCGTGACCACAGTGTCACGAAAATCAGTTTGTTTCTCGACCTTGAAGGAGAGAGGCGTCGTCGGGGCGACAACAATTCGCGCGAGTTTCCCGGCATCGAGAACGCCCTCCTCACGATCAAATTCCCAATGTCGATTCTGTTGCGCCAGCAGTCGACGTTGCAGCTTGTTGGCAAGCCGCCCCACTGATCCCTTGAAGGGTTCAAGTTGCTGGTCAAGGCTGGCACGCAGACGTTCGAGCTCGGCAGGTTCTGCCAGATCTTCAGCCCGAATCTCTTCATCAAACTGTGTCGTAAAGGCTTTGTAGTCCGGGTCGGCTTCGGAATGCCGAGCAATTTGCCGTTCAGGGCGAGGATCACCCGGAACCTCTTCTTCGTCCAAAGGCTGAAACTCCTCAGAATCGATATCACCCAACTGTTGTTCATCGATTGCGGTTTCTTCGGGGCGACCATCCTGACGTGGCTGTTCTTCGCCCTCCTGTTCCTTCTGTTCCTGTCCTTCGCTATCGGTTCCGTCTTCGTCCGGCTCTTCGCTGAACTCGTCATCCTGATTTTCATCGGGATCATCACCAAGCTGGTCGGTAAAACCCATATCTCCGATCAGCTGGCGTGCGCGGCGGGCAAATCCTGCCTGATCTTCGATGATATCCTCGATTTCAAACAGGCTGTGGCCAGCCCGGTCTTCAATATCCTGGCGAAAGAGATCGACGATATGCGCGGCATCGGGAGGCAGTGAGCGGCCGGTAGCCAGTTGATGAACCAGATAGCCAATTGCATCGGCAAGTGCGGCACTTTCCGGTTCATATATGTCGCCATATCCTTTCCTGTTGGCGTCATGAGCGATCTTTGAGTCGATATTCGCAGCGGCTCCTTTCATACGCCGCGCACCGATCGCATCGCATCGGGCTGATTCCATGGCTTCGTATATCTGGCGGGCTGTTTCGCCGCTGGGAAGATAGCGAGAATGGGTGTCTTCATCATGCAACGCGCGGCGCAGGGCCAAACTGTCTGCAAGGCCACGAATATGTCGAAGATTTGCAGCATCGGCACGGAAACCTATGGAAGGCAGCCGGATCGTATCGTTGCCGATTCCGATGGGATCAGACGAAAAGCGAACCGACAGCTCACCGTCTTCTGCGATTGAACGGGTGGTCTCGGTAACAGCTTTCTTGAAGGCCGCAATTGCGTCGGCGGACAGTTCAGGCCGGTTTGGCACCCTCTCATCCACCACCCTCTTCACTCCTCCACTGGCACCGGCAACGATCCGGCCTAAGCGATCTGGCTGATTGCTGCACTTTCCGGCAGTTCTTCACCAAAACAACGCTGATACATTTCGGCGACAGTGGGTCGTTCAAGTTCATCGCATTTGTTCAAAAAACTGACGCGAAATGCATAACCGACACTGCCAAAGATCGCGGCATTCTCGGCCCATGCAATGACAGTTCTTGGACTCATCACCGTTGAAAGATCACCATTCATGAAGGCAGCCCGAGTCAGGTCGGCAACACGCACCATTGAACCGACAATTTCCTGGCCCCTTTGATCGTTGTAGTGAGGCGCCTTTGCGAGCACGATCTGGGTTTCGGCATCATGCGGCAGATAGTTCAACGTGGTGACCAGTGACCAGCGATCCATCTGTCCCTGGTTGATTTGTTGTGTGCCATGGTAGAGGCCGGTCGTGTCGCCAAGTCCGACGGTGTTGGTCGTGGAAAACAGTCTGAAATGTTGATGCGGCCTGATGACATCATTCTGATCCAGCAGCGTCAATCGTCCATCGGCTTCGAGCACGCGCTGGATGACGAACATCACATCGGCACGTCCGGCGTCATATTCGTCGAACACCAGTGCCACACCGTTCTTGAGGGACCAGGGCAGAATTCCCTCCTGGAATTCCGTGACCTGTTTTCCCTCACGCAGTTTGATCTGGTCCTTGCCGATCAAATCTATACGGGAAATATGACTGTCGAGATTCACCCGGATGCAGGGCCAGTTGAGGCGGGCCGCCACCTGCTCGATATGAGTGGATTTTCCCGTACCGTGATAGCCTTGGATCATCACGCGTCGGTTATGCATGAAACCGGCGAGTATGGCCAAGGTGGTGTCAGGATCAAAACTATAGGTTGGATCACTGTCAGGGACCTGCTCGACGCGATCCCGGAAACCGATCACTTCCATTTCGGTTTCGAATCCAAAGACCTCGCGGACCGAAAGTTTCACTGTCGGCAAATCGGTCTGCATTTTTGAGCCTTCCATCAAGGACTTCCTGTTATCATCACTTCGCTCTGTTCAAGCGAGGTTCTGTGAAGGAATCCGGACCAATTGGCAAGAACAAGCGAGATGCAATTTCATCACCGATCAAGAAAAGGAGAGACGGTGCCACATCGCCCTCAGGTGGGGAAATTCCGGCTGTTTTTGATTTGATCCCAGGCCCACAATACCAGACGAAGCTGGTCTTCCTCCTCACGAAACCCACCATTGAGATCGGGGTGATATATCTTGACGAGACCCGTATATTTCTGCCGTATCCTTGCCTTGCTCCAGGTCGGTTCGACTTCGAGTATCTCCACCGCACGGCGCTCATCAGCCGTCAGGCGAAACAGCGCAACATCTCTTGCCGCGCGTTGGCGGGTACCGTTGGCACCGAGAATTTCAAGCGGGTCATTAATTCCATGGCGCTGCCAGGCTTTCCTCTGATAGGTGCGACGCTGTTCGGCGGCCGATCCGACTTTCGCCGTTTCGTGATTCTCTGCGGTTTGTGCGCCACTCAGCTCTGTTTCAAAAAAATTCCAGTTTCGATTGTACTCACGTACATGCTTGCGACAGAACCAGTAAAAGTCTTCCAGTTGGTCCGGTGACTTTGGAGCCCGGTACTTTCCCGGATCATGGCAACCCGGGTGATCGCAGGTTCGTGACGAGGTTTCTACGGCACCAGTCCTGCTTCGGCGTCCATAGTTCTTTTCACGTCGCTGTTTGTCGTTAGAAATGGAGATATCAAATTCCAATGGCTCTGCCATGCAATCATCTCCCCAATCCTATTCGCGACTTTGGGCCGAGGACAGTGGTACAACTCAGGCCAGCAGGCAGCATATAGTTTTGGCGTCTTGATGAGAAGAGGCTTTGCGCAGCATCGGGTCTTCGACCCAGTCCCCATCCGGTCGATTGGCCATCGGCTGAAAGCGCGTCTGACGGCCGACCATATCGCACTTGATCTCGCCGCCGATCATTGTCTGACCTTGCCATGCAGGCATCGTGAGACCGGACAGGGTGCCGCCCATGTCATCCATGATCGCCACACCCCAATGCCGACACTTGGCCCTGTCTCACCACGCTGCGCACCCGCCTCGCCACGCAGGGAGACGATATGCCCGCGCGTCACCAACCGGACCTGCAAGGACAATCTAATGTCCTTGTCATCGCCCGCAAATGGCAGCTGATACGCCTGTGCTCAAATTCTGCTCTGCGACTTGTGTCATCTTATCACAACAGCCCTACTCACCCAAAGACAAATGTGTCAAGAGAAACATGAATAGGGCTCTGGTGTGGAGGCGGAAGATTGAGCGATGACAATACAGCAACAAATTGAAGACAGGTTGCAAGATGCATTTCGCCCGCAGGAATTAAAGGTTGAGAATGAAAGTGAGCACCATCGCGGGCATGCCGGTTGGGATGGGAGCGGTGAATCGCATTTTCGGATTGTCTTATGCTCCGAGAGGTTCAACGGTCTGACGCGGGTGCAGCGCCATCGACTGGTCTATCAAGCCCTGTCGCCAGAGCCCATGAATCACATTCATGCATTGCAGATGGAACTGACCGGTACACGGTGAATGTCCTTTCACTGGCCACATCGCTGATTACGACGTCATCGCAACGCACATCCACCCGCTTACGCCGACTCCGCAACCGATTCGTTGCGGTGCCGACATTCCTGTCAACAACAGACGAGAATCAAAAACCGTAATTGTTTGATCGGCAAGTTTCGTCAGGCCAGAGGTTTCTCAGTGGCCGAGTTTCCGGTTAACCAGTTCGCTCACCATTGTGGGATTGGCCTGGCCATTTGTCGCCTTCATCACCTGGCCCACAAAAAACCCGGCAACCCGCGGATTTGACCGCGCCTTTTCGGCCTGTTCAGGGTGATCATTCAATGCCCGATCAACGGCATGTTCAATAGACTTCGTATCTGTCATCTGCTTCATGCCGTGCGCTTCCGCCAATTCCGCAGGACGACCGCCTTCCGACCAGACCCGGTCAAACAGATCCTTGGCCATACGCCCGGAGAGTGAACCGTCGCTGATCAAGTCGAGTATTTCTCCGATCTGCTCCGCCGAAACCGGACTGTCTTCAATGGTGCGTGATTCCTTGTTGAGCCGCCCAAACAATTCGTTGATGATCCAGTTGGCCGCTTGCCGGCCATCCCGGCCCTGCGCAACGGCTTCGAAATAGTCAGCACTCTTGCGCTCGGCGGTCAATCGCGCGGCATCGTCTTTGCCAATTCCATATTGCTTGACAAAACGTGAAATCTTACGGTCTGGGAGTTCCGGCAGATCGGCTTTGATACCGTCGACCCATTCCTGTTCAAGCCGCAGTGGCAGCAGGTCGGGGCAGGGGAAGTAGCGATAGTCATGTGCCTCCTCTTTTGAACGCATTGAACGTGTGCGACCCGTATTCGGATCAAATAAACGGGTTTCCTGAGTCACAGTCCCACCATCTTCAATCACCGCGATTTGGCGATTCGCTTCATATGTGATCGCCTGCTGGATAAAGCGGGTTGAGTTCATATTCTTGATTTCGCATCTTGTGCCCAAAGTGTCAGTTTCGCTGGGGCGCACAGAGACATTGACATCGGCACGCAAATTTCCATTCTGCATGTTGCCGTCACAGGTCCCCAGATAACGCATGATCTGGCGCAACTTCAGGATGGTGTCGGCCGCCTCTTCCGGGCTGCGAATATCCGGGAAAGTGACGATTTCCATTAACGCCACGCCAGTGCGATTGAGGTCAACAAAAGACAATTCAGGATCCATATCGTGCAGAGACTTTCCGGCATCCTGTTCGAGGTGAATATGGTCGATTCGGACCTGTCGAACGCCGTCTCCTCCCATATCCACATGGATGATTCCGGGCCCGGTTATCGGATGATAGAGTTGCGAAATCTGATAGCCTTGGGGCAAATCCGGATAGAAATAGTTCTTGCGGTCAAATTCTGAGTACAGATTGATCTTCGCATTGAGTCCGAGTCCTGTTCGTACGGCCTGTTCAATGCAGAAAGCGTTGATGACGGGCAACATTCCAGGCATTGCGGCATCGATCAGGTGGACATTTGTATTCGGTGCCGCGCCGAATTCGGTCGAAGCCGGTGAAAACAATTTTGACCGGGAGGCAACTTGGGCATGGATCTCGAGGCCGACCACCATTTCCCAATTGCCCTTGATGCCATGAATAACCCGTGGGGCCGGCTCAGTCACGGCAAGAGTGTCGGTATTCATTCGCTGCTGGCTCCGGTCTTGTCGTCTTCATTCTTGCCGTGTTGCTGCTGTGACCCCGCGTCGCCCAGCAGGCGATCAAGCATTTCAAGACTATCTGCGGACAATCCTGCCTGACTGCGGATTCTTTCCATTTCGCGATGCATCAGCATTTGCCGTGATGAGTCATACTGTTTCCATGATTCAAAAGCCGTACAGTGGCGTGCAGCGACCTGGGGATTGGCTGCATCCAGCTTGATCAACCAGTCTGCCAACAGCGCATAACCTTCGCCATTCGATTTATGAAATCCTGCTGTATTTCTGAATGTAAATGTCCCGATAACTGCGCGGAATCGGTTTGGATTCTGCCATTCGAAATTCGGGTGCGTCGTCAGTGAACGTGTTAAAGCCGGCGCATCAACGGGTCTTGATTCCAAAATCTGGACGGCAAACCATTTGTCGAGGACCAGCCGGTCATGCGACCAGAGTTCAAAAAAGTCGTGAAGTTGGGACTCACCTTTTGACAGTGACAAAAGGGCTCGCAGGGCGGCAAGTTTGACCGTCATATTGTCTGCAGAGTGATATTGACGCGCGGCCTCCTCACCGCCATCGACTTGGCAAAGAAGACGCAGAAGCCCGAGTCGTAGGCTCCGCCGCCCGGCATCTTTGGCCGATGGCGTATAGGGGCTCTGATCGCTGAGTTCTTGCACGATTTTGGGCAGAAACGCGGACATTGCGGCGGCGATTTCCCGGGTCAATTCTTCCTGACAACGATAAAAGTCATCGGGGTCGAGAATGTGACCGCGTTGAGCAAGTTGGCGACGCAGTTCGTCTTCTGGGGGAAATTTCAGCAATATGGCGCGCAATTCCGGATCAAGCGAACTGTCATTTACCGCGGCAACCAGGGAAGAAATAACCTCGCTGTCCGGGGCCTTTCCGTGGAGAATCATCTGGCTCAGGCTGTGGCGCATCAGGAACTGGCCAGAATCCCAGCGGTTGAACGGGTCGCTGTCAAAGCGAAGGGCGAATGATGCGTCACTGACCGACGGCTCAGTTGTGATAATGACCGGCGCAGAAAAGCCGCGCAAAACTGAAATTTTTGGCTTGTGCGGCAAGTCCGTGAAGCCAAAGGTCTCACGCGCACGGGTCAGCAAGAGCATTCGGGTAGAACCGATCTCGTGACCGTCGTCTCCGATCAGTCCAACAGCAACCGGAATCGGCAAAGGGCTCTTCTCAGGTTGGCCAAGAGTCGGTGCAGTTCGCTGTTCAAGCGTCAGGAGTAATTCGCCATTCTGATACGCTGATTTGTAGCTCAGATGCGGTGTTCCAGCTTGACAATACCATTGCTTGAATTGCGAGAGATCCATCTGCAGACTGTCTTCAAAAGCAGCCAGCCAGTCCTCAATGGTGCAGGCTTCGCCATCATGTCGGTCAAAATACAGATCAACGGCTTTCCGGTATCCGTCAGCACCCGCGAGACCGCAAAGCATTGACACCAGCTCGGCACCTTTTTCGTAAATGGTATGGGTATAGAAATTACTGATTTCGCGGTAAGAATCTGGTCGCACAGGGTGGGCGAGGGGGCCGGCATCTTCACGGAACTGAGCATCACGGAGCCGGCAAACATTCTTGATCCGCACCACAGCAGCTGAGCGCTGGTCACCGGAGAATTGCCGATCACGGTGAACCGTCAGACCTTCTTTGAGGCTGAGTTGGAACCAGTCGCGGCATGTCACGCGGTTCCCAGTCCAGTTATGAAAATATTCATGTGCGATGACGCTCTCGATAGACTCATAGTCATCGTCTGTGGCTGTTTCCGGGCTGGCGAGCACTAACTTCGAGTTAAAGATATTCAGCCCTTTATTCTCCATGGCACCCATGTTAAAATCATCGACTGCGACGATATTGAACTGATCGAGATCATATTCGCGTCCATAAGTTTGTTCGTCCCATGCCATCGCACGTTTGAGAGAATCCATGGCGTAATCGCATCGGCCTTCATCACCTTTGCGAACCCAGATATGGAGATCGACGTGGCGGCCACTCGCAGTGGTAAAACTGTCATCCACAGACACCAGATCACCGGCGACGAGAGCGAACAGATACGATGGTTTTGGCCATGGATCGTGCCAGACTGCAAAGTCCTGACCACGTTCGACAAGGTTGCCATTTGACAGCAACGCGGGCTGTTTCCCGTTGATACGTACCGTGAAGCGCGACAGGATGTCGGGTCGATCCGGGAAGTGACAAATGCGCCGGAATCCTTCGGGTTCGCATTGTGTACAATACATGCCGTTCGACATGTAGAGGCCATCGAGGGAGGTGTTGGACTGTGGGCTGATTTGGGTCTCCGCGCGCCAGCAGAATTTTGCCCCGGGAAGAATCTGTTTGGGAAGGACAAGGCCATTGTCCGCCTGCTCAAGAATCGATTTCGAGATGGCGCATCCATCGATGGATGCGCGTGTCAGCCTCAGGTCGCGTCCGTCGAGCACCAGATCCTCAATGTCTGCGCAGCGCGGATTTTGCTTGAAGTGAATCTCGGTGACCACCCGGGTCTCCTGTGGGTCAAGCGTGAACTCAAGGCAGGTCTGTTCAACCAGCCATGCCGGGGGGCGGTAATCCTGTCTTCGTGTCGATACGGTATGCTGTTTAGTCATGCGTCAGGGGAAATTGTCTTGTTGGGTGTCAAAAAGTTGATCAGGGACAGTGTCACTATATCGGTGGTCACGAGAATAATCGCAAACAAGCGGGCTTCAAGCCTGCCCATCAGGGGCGCGGCGAATTTATCGTCATGATATGCCACATTTCTTCTGCCGTCACCCGGTTTCGGGCATAATCCCGGACGGCTGTAGCGACATGGAACGCGCCCGTTTGAACGACGAGATTGTGTTGCTTTGTTCGTGTTTTGCAGTTTCCAGACGCGTGCGGATGTCTGCTGGCATCGGAGTGGCGTGTGGTCGCGGCTGTTGCTTGACATGCAGTTCGACAAATTCACAAAGCGCGACTGTTTGTCCAGACCGTTTCATGTCCAGCAGGAGATGAATGCGTTTCTCGTCAACATCCAGAACACGGGTCTCAATGCGCAACCGATCACCTTCATGGACCTCCCGAAGGTAATATTTGTGGTCTTCAAGCAGGTAGATCGTACAATGGGTTCGCTCCCGATACTCCCGGTCAAATCCGATTTCATCCTGCATCGAATCAACGGCATAGCTGAAGATCAATCCATAATATCCATCCTGCATATGACCATTGTAATCGATCCATTCAGGCCGTGCGATTGTTTCATAGACATATATCAAAAGAGGTTGCTCCCCCGAACCGTGGCCGGTAAATCTGTTTCACATTCCTGAGGTCAGCAGGACTTCGTCTTTTTGACGGTGCCGATCGATATTGAATGCAGCCGATCAGCTGATAGCGCTCTCCTGACCGTTCACGAGGCTTGACCGGGTTGGGCCTGTGCGATTCGTTTTTCCACGTCGTCGCGAAATGGTGGGGCACAGCCGACAGCCTCACAATTGATGGCCGCCGCCATGTTGGCGAATGTCAGCATTGTTTCCAGTTCTGCGTCATCAAGAGCATCGAGTCTGTGGCGCAGGGTGTATTCCCGCTCGGCGAGCCATGCGAGGCTAAAGCCCATGATTGTGTCTCCCGCGCCGACTGTGTCGCCGCCCGTTGTGCAGATACCATTCACCGAAGCATTGCCGTTACGGCTCCATGCACTGGCGCCCTTTTCACCATCAGTCACGATGACGAGGCTGGATCCCTGTTTCAACCTTTCCAACGCAAAGTCCTCACTGCTGATGCCCGGCTTCAGATAGTCCAGATCTTCTGTGCTGATCTTGATAATCGCGGCGGCGTTCAACAGGCGCATGATACGGGGATACCACGCGTCATGGCCGGAAATCATTGTTGGTCGGACATTGGGGTCGACTGCAAGGATTGCGTTTTCTGTTTGCGCCCGGGCAAACTCTTCAATTCGGTCAGCTCCCGGCGACACAATGAGCGAAATCGATCCGATCACCATGATATCACCTGATCGGCACAAACCGGGCGGAAGCTCCGGCTGCATGTTGACCATACAGCTTTCACGATCGAAAAAAGCGTAAATCGGATGTTCATCTTCGGTGACTTGGACGAAACCCAAGACTGTCGGGAGGTCCGATCTTGGCGCGTGCGTCGAATCAACTCCGAAGAAATCAAGATCGGACAGAATCATTTCTCCAAAGAGATCGTGACTGACTGATCCGCAAAAATGTGCATCAGCTCCTGCACGTGCGGCAGCCTTGGCTGCATTGAAGGGAGAGCCGCCGGTTGCCGCACGGTAATTGAGTCCATCAGGGGTAATGAAGTCAATCAGGGCTTCGCCACAAAAGAAGATACGCGCTGTCATTCATTCTCCATCTTTGTGGCCTCCCGCCTATTCGTATTTGGCCATGGAGACAAACACGAAAATATCATCGTATGCTCACACCGCAGGAAGAACAGGCGGGTTGACTGGCGTTCCTGCCGGCGTTGTCAGGAAGGACGCACGAAATCCGATTCCCGGTATCACGCGCCGGGCTTGGCAGTGCCGCTCGAAGTTTCAACAGAGAGCAGGACATTTTCCCGCTCCCCTCCATTCGCCTTGAATCGCCGCCAGAGGTTGTTTCCGTCTTGCCGATCAATCATCTGTTCCGTTGTTGAAGAGATGACATTGTAACCGCGTTCCAACGCGCAACCTGGCAGGATTTTAGGGGCTTATAGACTTAACGACCCGAACGACTACATATTCTATTATCAATCCCTCATAACCACTACCTATAGTATGATGGGTCGTCAGGGATATCATTCCCTGTTTCAGTGCATCGTCAAGCTGTTGACCAAATCTTCCGCAACGTGGGAGAATCGTGCAAAGTCTGGGGGCGTTAAACGGCCCTTCTGGTTTCAGAACCTGCTGTCAGACCGGGATCCCAGTGTTCGAATCGGCTTCGAAGGATTTCGTCGAGGTCAAGGCCGTTACACGCCGGGACATGGGCGGGTCAGCCCCGCCATTTCAAAAGAAAGATCCATCAGCTTGGCAGCCTTCACTAAGTCCAATGCTTCTGTGTTGGGGCTGCCCTGTATATCCTCGTAGATATACTCTCCCGACAGGCTTTCATATTTCTTGTCCAGTGCCATCGCCACGATACGTTCACCCCCAACCCAGGTTGGTGCTGCGAGACGGCTGAACAGGAGGACAAAGATATTCTCCCAACCTCTTGAGTCGCGTAAGAGGTTGCTCTGGATATAGCCCGGATTCAAGCTGTTGATGGTGACATCGCTCTCCTTCAGTCTTGCGGCCAGATCACGTGTATGGATAATCATGCAAAGCTTGGCTTGGGCATATGTCGAGAACAGCGACCACCCGTTTTCGCGGTGTAAATCCTCAAAATCCAGATGCGCTTTTGCTTGCGTGGCAGATGTGACGTTGATGATGCGACCCGCAGGGGCCTGTATCACGCGCTCAAGCAAGAGCTCCGTGAGCAGAAACGGCCCCAGATAGTTCACCACAAAGTTCATTTCATAGCCTTCTGCGGTGCATTTCCGTTCCGTGATATTGGCACCTGCGCAATTGATCAGAAGATCAATCCGCGAGCATGTCTCCTGAATATCGGTGGCGGCCTGCCGGACGCTGTCCAATGATCCGAGATCACACGCAATGGCCAGGAATTGTCCCTTGTGTCCTGCCGCCCTCAGGTCAGCCATGACACGCTGGGTCTTGGCCATGTTCCGCGCCACGAGGCAGATATCAGCGCCCATGGAAGCCAGCCGTTCAACAGCCACGCGTCCCATACCATCCGTGCCGCCGGTGAAGACAATCATCGTCCCGGTCAGGTTCTGATCAGGAACCATGTCCGTCACGCGGCGGGGAAAAAACGTATCAATCCAGGTATGTTCTGTGGGTCTTTTCATAAAAACCTCATGTCTATTGATGCGAACCGCATCGTCTGCGATACCCAACTTGCTACGTGGTGCCTTGTCTGAAAATGATCAAGTCATGACGAACTTCGCATGCCTCTTTTTGGGGTTTATAAAGATGAATTGACATACCGCATTATGTCGCGCCAATCTTTCAATAAAAATGCAGCATGTTGTATTCTGTCAACGGGTCTTTATAAGCCCCTTTCAATACCCCTTTGCCCGGAGAGATGCGCCGCCGAGGGCGATTTCTGGCTTGCGCAGGGTGTTGTGCGCTGCAACTTTTTCTTTTTCAGTTGCCGGTATCACCTCTTTCAAGCGGGGGCGTGATTTCAAAGGATGACATCGCGTTCAGCGCGGTCATCACATTGGCAAAACACTCACGGACGGGTTTGGGGGTATCTGAGATGTGGCTTGGCAGGGATCGGCCCACATATTCGACATGTTGTGTTGGAGAGTCCCGCAAAGTATCGGGTCATTGAATTGCGTGTGATGGTGTCAAGGATTTCAGATTTCAGCGGCGACGTACATCCGGTATGATGGCAATCTCTGAAACCAGAATGGCCGCTGACCTGCTCTGTGCTCTGCTCTATACGGGATTCTGCAATGATCCCATTGATGTCAGCATGTTGTTGTGTCGTGTATTATTGTCGTGAGAGTTCATGCATGTTGATTGCTAAATCCAGGATGTCTTCGCCCGCCATCCCGCTCCATTTGTGCTGTCACGGCCTGCCGCACCACAATTGTTCGCTGTTCACAGGTATCGTATCGGTGATATCCGGTCGGGTTGTCATCCTGTGATGACTGTTCCCGTTGTTGGAGTCATTGGTAATCACTATCTGCTGGATGACAGCTATCCGGTCCATGCGGCTGGAACGATGAACAGTGGTGCCATCGCCGATGTCGCGCAGGCCATGCCACTTATCGTTCCGACGAGTCCGGAATATGTGGAGATCGAACGACTGGCAGAGATATGCGATGGCTTTCTCTTTACCGGCGGTCGCCCGAATATCCATCCCGAAGAATATGGTGAAGAAGCGACCACGGCTCATGGTGCATTTGATCGGGATCGAGATCAGATCGTCTTACCGCTCATCCGGCTTTGTGTTGAAAAGGGGCAGCCAATTCTTGGGGTTTGCCGGGGCTTTCAGGAATTCAATGTCGCATACGGCGGATCGTTACATCCGGAAATTCGGGATCTGGCAGGACGTATGAACCATCGTATGCCACCCGATGGAACCCTGGATGAGAAATTTGCCTTGCGTCACGCGGTGACCTTTCGAAAGGGAAGCATATTTTCGGATATTCTTGGCACAGATGAGGTCATGGTCAATTCCTTGCATGGTCAGGGAATCAAGTCAGCCGGGTCCCGAATCGTGGTGGAGGGCACAGCAACGGACGGGACCGAAGAAGCTCTTCGTATCAGCGGAGCACAAGGCTTCGCCCTGGCGGTTCAATGGCATCCGGAATATCGCGCGGCAGAGGATCCGGTATCGCGCCCAATCTTTGCAGCATTTGGTGAGGCTCTTTGTGCCTGGCAGGGCCGGCAAAACGATTGATGTCGTGTGGGAACTCGTGGGCTTCATCTGGGCCATCGTCTGTGAGGTCAACGCCCGCCCGCATGCCAGCCGGGCCCGATGATCTGCAAGCTGAGATCACCCAAGCCATGAACATTGCCCCACCGCCGCGCAACGTTCGCATCACTGTGGTCTAGCGACCCGACATCCTCCCTCATCGTGCCGCGGCTGCCCCGCCGCCAGACCCACTCGTCGTGCCACGACGAAAATTGGGCCCTTCATGGATTGACGCAAATGCACACAACGTTAAAGATGGGCTAAAATGGGAAAGCCATATGAGTGAGTCATTGACATATATGCCAACGACATATATCTGATGACGAAGTTACAGACGGTTGTGGAGTTGCCAGAATTCCAACGCCGGGCCAAGGCGGTCATGTCCGATGATGAGCGCGAAGCGGCCATCGTGTGGATCGCCGAGAACCCTGAGGCAGGGACCTCGCTCGGCGGAGGGTTGCGAAAGGTGCGTCTCCCTCGGGAAGGTGGCGGCAAGCGAGGTGGGTTTCAGACGATCTGCATCTTTGGTGGTCGACATATGCCGATCTTTCTGGTTACGGTCTTCGCCAAGAATGAGAAGGCGAACCTCACGGCCAAGGAGCAAGCTGCGGCCGGCGAACTGAGCAAGAAGATCGTGAGCATGTGGAGTGACAAGCAATGAGTGCCTTTGAAAGCATCAAACAAGGTCTCGAAGAAGCCAAGGCATTCTCGAAAGGGCAGCGGGCTGATGCCCGTGTCCATGAGATTGCCATTCCAGATATTGATGTCGGAGAGGTCCGGGCCAAGACCGGTCTGTCCCAAGCGGAGTTTGCTCGCAGTATCGGCGTTGCCAAGGGCACATTGCTGAACTGGGAACACGGGCGGCGGCGTCCTACAGGACCGACGCAGGTTTTGCTTGCGCTTATCTCCAAGAAGCCTTCTGTCGTTCAGGAGTTCCTGAAATGAGACGTGTAGCCGCCCTTGCGGCTATGCTGAGAATAGCTTGGAAGGAAACTTACGAATCTATTTCTAAGAGGCTGAATCATAAACCTTTGATTTCATTATTATTTCTTGTTTTCAAGTGTGTGCGGTGCGCGCGAGGCGGCGGATCAGGAAGTGGCACATGCCATTTAGCGTTGAAAGTCACAGCCAGAAGATTCGCGGTGAAGTCCATCCGGTCGGTGGCAGGGATCCCGACAGGAATATCGTGGTCCACAATACAAACTACTGGATGGGTCCTGACATCACGGTGGCAACGGCCGCCGAAGGGCGTGTGCGCGCATTCGGTCGAGTCTGGGACTTTGATGGCCGTTCGGCAGAAATCTGCGCCATTGACTGGCACGGGCCAAAGTGCTGAATGGGTGTGAAGTTATCCATGGTGAAGTGTCGATTGGTGTTGCAAGGTGACTTTGCCACCGGGTCAGGCTGCTATGGAGTTCGTTCCATAGGCTCCGGCCATATCTGACCGGGCGCTTCTCGTCCGTTGTTCAATTGTTCACCAACCTTGCGGTGTGAAAAGATCAATGATGAATTGAGTCTGGAATTGACTGACCCGCCACCGCTATAATGGCGTCTGCGGATTCAGTTGTTCGCCCATGCCCATGCAATTTGTCGACTGAGCGTGTTTCGGTTTTGGAGATCATCAATGAGTTTTAGAGCACTTGTCGTGGAAAAGAATGAAAATGGTGAAACATCTGCATCGGTTCAACAGCTGAGCGAGGCGACATTACCACCAGGTAATGTGACTGTTGATGTCAGTTTTTCCAATTTGAACTATAAGGATGGGCTATGTCTTGGAACGGGCGGCGGACTGGTACGAAACTACCCGCACATTCCTGGAATTGATTTTTGTGGGAAGGTGATTCACTCTGACGATTCGCGTTATCAGACCGGCCAGTCGGTGATTTTGACCGGATGGAGAGTTGGTGAGAATTGGTGGGGTGGATATTCACAGAAGGCCTGCATCATGGCCGATTGGCTGGTGCCATTGCCCACAAATTTGAGCGAACGACAGGCGATGGCGGTTGGGACTGCGGGATTGACCGCGATGCTGGCGGTGATGGAACTCGAAGCGCATGGTCTCGAGCCGGGTGCAGGGCCGGTGCTTGTGACAGGAGCCGCCGGCGGCGTTGGTTCGGTTGCGGTCTCTTTATTATGTGAACTCGGTTATGACGTCACTGCGGTGACCGGTCGCCCTGAGACTGAGTCCTACCTTCGGTCACTCGGTGCAACGCAGATTCTGCCGCGTGATGAGATTGCCGAAACTGTCAAGAGACCTTTGGAATCAGAAACCTGGTCAGGTTGTGTGGACGCAGTCGGTGGGTCAATGCTCGCGCGCATTCTTGGACAAATGAAACATGGTGCATCAGTAGCCTCTGTTGGCCTGGCGGGGGGTGCGGCACTGCCCGCAACTGTCATTCCCTTTTTGCTGCGCGGAATCAAACTGCTGGGCATTGACAGCGTGACGCGCCCCTATCAGGATCGTGTCACGGCGTGGGAGCGCATTGGGCGCGAATTACCGCTGGATAAACTCGAGTCGATGGTCCGTGTGGTCTCGCTGAACGATTTGCCTGAACTCGGGAAAGCGATACTTCAAGGCCAGGTCCAGGGTCGGGTTGTTGTCGATGTCAGCCAGACCTGAATCGTATCGCACCGTTTGATTCAGCGGAGGTCAATTGTGCAAAGAGTTGAGCGGTTTGAGTTGCAGGTTGATGCAGGGTTCGCCGACTTCATCGAAAATCAGGCATTGCCGGGCACAGCCGTGCCGACAGATCATTTTTGGCGCGGACTGTCCGAAATCGTACATGAATTCGGACCCAGGAATCGGGCACTGCTGTTAAAACGCGAAGATCTTCAGGATCGGATCGATGACTGGCACCGAGAGCAAAGGGGCCAGAAGTTCGATCCCGAATCCTACCGGGCGATGCTGGGCGATATTGGCTATATCGAGCCGTCGCAAGGGGAATGCGCGATCAGCGTGTCGGGACTGGATCCCGAAATCAAGTCGATTTCCGGCCCGCAACTGGTCGTGCCGGTGACCAATGCCCGGTTTACCGTGAACGCCGCCAACGCGCGCTGGAACTCCCTTTATGATGCCCTTTACGGAACCGATGCACTGGGCAACCTGCCGCCGCCAGGAGAATTTGATGTCAAGAGGGGCGAGAAAGCTGTTGCGTGGGCCAAGACATTTCTGGACGATATTTTCCCACTCATCCATGCTTCTCATGCGTCGGCCACCGGTTATGCGGTGTCCGATGGGGATCTCGCCGTCGCAACAGCTGCGGGAATCACTGCCAAACTGAGAGATGGGCGCCAGTTTGCAGGATTCACCGGGCTAGCGGAGTGTCCCGACTCCGTGTTGTTGCGAAATCATGGGCTCCATGTCGAAATCCGCATTGATCGCGCTGATTCCGTGGGGTCACGCGATGCGGCGGGGGTTGCCGATATCATTCTTGAATCTGCGGTGACCACGATCATCGATTGTGAAGACTCGGTCGCCGTCGTCGATGCCGAGGACAAGATTCAGGCATACAGGAACTGGCTCGGCCTGATGAAAGGCGAGCTTGAGGCCGAAGTCGAGAAACAAGGCAGGAGGTTTGTTCGCCGGCTTGCCGCAGATCGACGATATATTGCTCCCGATGGTACCGATCTGACATTGAGGGGATTATCGCTTCTCCTGGTCCGTAATGTTGGCCTTTTGCTGACGACACCGGCCATCCTGGACCGCGACGGTAACGAGATTTTTGAAGGTCTGCTGGATTCGGTATGTACCGTCATCATCGCTTTGCATGATGTCAGAGAATCACGACGCAATTCCCGCCATGGTTCGGTCTATGTCGTAAAGCCCAAGCTGCACGGTTCACAAGAGGCTGCATTTACTGGCGAGGTTTTTTCACGAATTGAGAAATTGTTTGGACTGCCCGCCAATACCGTCAAGATCGGCATCATGGATGAGGAACGGCGCACCACTGTTAATTTGCGCGAATGTATCCGTGCGGTTGCAGGCCGTATCGCGTTCATCAATACAGGATTTCTTGACCGGACGGGGGATGAAATTCATACCGCGATGGAGGCTGGGGCTTTCCTGCGTAAGAGCGATGTCAAGGCGGCCGATTGGCTTGCAGCTTACGAGGACTGGAACGTTGAATGTGGAGTTTCCTGTGGTCTGGCGGGTGCCGGCCAGATCGGCAAGGGTATGTGGGCCATGCCTGATCTCATGCATGCGATGCTCAAGGAAAAACTGAACCAGCCGTTGGCGGGAGCGAGCACGGCCTGGGTTCCAAGTCCCACAGCTGCAGTGCTGCATGCAACCCACTATCACCGCGTGTGCGTGAAAGATCGTCAGACTGACATCAGAGACAGCAACCGGCGCACCGACCTGGCTCGAATTCTCAATGTTCCACTGGCATTTGATCATCATTGGTCAGAAGATGAAATCCGCCGTGAAGTCGAAAACAATTTGCAGAGCCTGCTGGGCTATGTCGTACGCTGGGTTGATCAGGGAGTCGGGTGTTCCAAGGTGCCGGATATTTCCGATACCGCTCTGATGGAGGATCGCGCGACATGTCGGATATCCGCCCAGCATATTGCCAATTGGCTGCATCATGGTGTGGTCGACAAACCGTTTGTTGAGGCAGCCTTGCAGCGTATGGCGGAAGTCGTTGACCAACAGAATCAAGGTGATCCCGACTATCAACGGATCTCGCCAGGTTTCGATGGGCTTGCATATCAGGCAGCACGAATGCTGGTGTTTTCGGGCCGTGATCAGCCATCGGGATATACCGAGCCGATCCTGCATCGCTTCCGCCGCAAGGCCAAGCAGCAGGCGGCACAGGCATATTGATCGGCTGTTCGCTGTTGGAGAGCTCTTGATTCATGAGGAATTATAGCGGCCTGTCGGCGTTAATCGGCAACACCAAACTGATCCGCCTCGACGCGGCATCGCGGGCGGCAGGATGTGAAATTCTGGGCAAAGCGGAGTTCCTCAATCCTGGCCAGTCGGTGAAGGATCGTGCGGCTTTGGGAATCATTCGGGACGCCGAAAATAAAGGCTTATTGCGTCCAGGCGGCGTGATTGTTGAAGGCACGGCGGGAAATACCGGAATTGGCCTTGCCCTTGTCGGCTCGAGTCTTGGCTACCGCACGGTGATTGTCATCCCGGATACGCAGAGCCAGGAAAAGAAGGACATGATTCGCCTGGCAGGCGCAGAACTCGTCGAAGTGCCCGCTGTCCCGTACCGGAATCCCAACAATTACGTCCATTACTCTGAGCGGTTGGCTGCAGAATTGAACGGATCAGATGAGCGTGGCGCGGTGTGGGCCAACCAGTTTGACAATATTGCCAACAGGCAAGCGCATATCGACACCACGGGTCCGGAAATCTGGGAACAGACAGGGGGTCAGATCGATGGCTTTATCTGTGCGGTCGGAACAGGTGGAACACTTGCCGGAGTTGCGACGGCATTGCGGCAGCGAAATCCCAAGATCAAGATCGGTCTTGCCGATCCGATGGGGGCCGCACTTTACAGTTATTTTACCAGCGGTGAACTCAGGTCCGAGGGATCGTCAATCACCGAGGGTATCGGCCAGGGCCGAATCACCGCCAATCTTGAAGATCTGGAGATCGATTTTCCTTTCCAGATACCCGATGACCACATGCTGCCCATTGTCTTTGATTTGCTGAAAAATGAGGGTTTATGCGTTGGTGGATCATCAGGAATCAACATCGCCGGCGCCATCGAGATGGGGCGGGCGATGGGGCCTGGACATACAATTGTGACAATTCTGTGCGATTATGGGAATCGATATCAGTCGAAACTTTTCAACCCCCGATTTCTTCGGGACAAGGGATTGCCCGTCCCTGACTGGTTGGATTCACATGTCTCGGTGCTTCCGACCGTATTTGAGAGGGAAGCCTGATGCGTCGCATTCTGGTGATACTTGTCTCTTGTCTGTTGATTTCAAGTTCTGCTGGCGCGCAGGTTGACCCGGATCCTGCTCTCGACTTTGTGGCATGGCAAAAGCTTGCGGATCGCGCCGAGTCCGTGATTGATACCGCCGCTGCCTCGAATTCTGCCATGACGATATTGCAGTCTGACCTTGCTGCCTGGAGCCGTAAATTTCGTGACAGGCGGATCTCCCTGCAGGCAGAAATTGACCTTCTCAATTCGCGTCTTGTGGCCTTGGGCGAGCCGATTGAAGGCCAGCCGGAAGATGAGAGACTGGCGCTCAAGCGGCAAGAGATTCAATCGCGACTGGCGGAAGTGGACGTACCCTACCGCATTGCGGGTGATGCGATCAGTCACGCTGAAGGTCTGATCATACAGATTGAGGATATCAGACTGGCTCGGACGCGCGAAGCCCGTGCCACGCGCGGATTGACTCCGCTCAATCCGGCGAATTGGACGGCTGCTGTCCGGTTGCCCGTGGATTCTTTGCGGACCTCCGCAGACAGGGTCAGCGAAGCCTGGGCCAGCGTCGCACAACGGCAGCAGATTATCCAGACATTGCCGATGGCTTTGCTGTGGCTGGTTCTTGGCGGGTTGGCACTGACAATCATGCGGCGTCAGGCCATGCGAATCGCCGATAAAATCATCCCGATGGAAGACGGCAAGGTTCCGCGCGGTGGCGGATTTCGTGCTTTTGTGGCGGACGCAGTTCTGCCGGTTTGTGGTGTCTGGTTGATCGTTGCAGCCGCGACGACGAGCCGCCTGAACCATTATTTGGGGCAGGATATCATCTTTTCGATCGCGATAGCTGCATCGGTTGTTGCCTTGTCTTACTGGCTGGCGCGGACGTTATTTGCCGGGGATGGTTCGGAACTCATTTTATCCTGTCTCGGAGCCACATGGAGCCGTTCGGCACACCGCTCGGTTGTTTGGCTTGGCTGGGTGGTGGCGACGCAGCTTGTTGTCGATGGGTGGTATCCACGGGCGGTCAGTCATCAGGCACAGATTGAAGTCTTGTCTTTTCCTGTTTTGGTGGCTGCGGCTGTGTTGATGTATCAGCTCAGCGATCGGCTTGCCGAGAATCTGTCGGCACTTGCACAGATCGATGACCAACGGCCTTACAGTGATGTGGTGCTGGCTGGTATCACCTGGCTCGCCCGGGCCACAGCTGTCATTGGCACCCTGTTCGCTGTGGCCGGTTATGGTGTTGCAGGGGATTATCTGGTTTTCCCGTTGCTCTACTCGTTGGCCCTGATGGGTGTTTTTGTCGCCCTTGAGTCGATCGTGACCGGTTTGATCTCGCATGTCGCGACGCGTCGGGGCATGGTGACCGGTGCGGCGAAGCTGGGCCTGATCCGGGTCTTTACTGCCGGGACTTTGCTGGTCACCGCCGTTCCTCCTCTCGCGCTCGCATGGGGTGCAACGCCAGCGGACATTGCCGGGGCGTGGCAACAGGTCGTTGCTGGAATTTCCATTGGCAATCAGAAAATCACGGCGGCAGATATCCTCCGACTTCTTGTTGTTTTTGCAGCCGGCTGTGTGTTGACTGCGTTGTCGCAGTCAGTGCTGCAGCGTTCGGTTCTGCCCAATACGCGGTTGGATCCGGGTGCCCAGCGCGCATTGATCACCGGTGTTGGTTATATCGGGGTCATTCTGGCCGGTGTCGCCGCGGTGGCAATGACCAACTTTGACTTTACCAATGTTGCGATTGTTGCCGGTGCCCTGTCGATTGGAATCGGATTCGGCCTGCAGACCGTGGTGTCCAACTTTGTTTCTGGAATTCTTCTGTTGCTGGAGCGGCCGATCAATGTTGGCGATTGGATTGAAGTCGGTGATGTGTCAGGAACTGTGAGAAATATTTCCGTTCGTGCCACTTTGGTCGAGACATTTGATCGTGCACGAATTGTTGTGCCCAATACCGACCTGATTGGCGGACGGGTCACCAACTGGACGCTCAACAATCGCCAGGGGCGGATCATTCTTCCGGTGGGCGTTGCCTATGGCACAGAGCCGCGTCTTGTTGAGCGGATATTGCTTGAAATCGGGAATGCACATCCGGAAGTCCTTTCGGACCCGGCACCCGTGGCCGTATTCATGAATTTTGGCGCTGATGCCCTGGAATTTGAACTCAGGGTTATTCTGACGGACGTCAAGTTTTTTCTCACCGCCCGATCCGATCTGAATTTTGCGATTGCCGAAAGGTTTACGCAAGAGGGAATTTCTATTCCCTTTCCACAGCGCGATCTTTGGCTACGAAATCCCTCAGACCTCATTGCCCCGTTGCATGGCGGAAGAAAAGAGATTGATCCCGATGATGCCGCAACCTGATCGCTATTGCATGTCACCCGATCCCAGACAGGATCGATGGCGGTCGTTCCAGGAATCCCGTGCGATGAAATCCGGCGATGGGTTGCGTCGCCGCAAGACGCTACAAGTCTTGGCTTTGCGGATCTGCCAGCGCGACAACGGCGCACAAATTCATATGGTGTAGACACGAGTCTCAGACATGACAGTCCAGCATCTTTATTCCGATCCTTATGCGACACGCTGCACGGCAATTGTTGATAATGAAGGGCCCAACGGGGGGATCCTTGTCAACAGGAGCGTTTTCTATCCCACGGGCGGTGGGCAACCTGGTGACAGTGGAGAATTAAGTTGGGGCCCGGACAAGACCCGTATTCTTGATACCCGCAAGGCACCCGGCGACGGAATTGAGCTGATTCTTGCAGCTGACGGTCCACGGCCACAGGTGGGGACCGAGGTTGAAATGAAAATTGATTGGTCACGCCGCCATCGCCACATGCGCATCCATACGGCACTCCATCTGCTCTCGGTGGTCGTGCCTCTTCCGGTGACCTCTGGTGCCATCTCCGAGGCAAAGGGGCGTCTGGATTTTGATATGCCGGATCCGATCACGAATCGTGATCAGCTCGAGACCGAACTGAACCGTTTGGTATCTCTTGATCTGCGGGTCAGCGAAGACTGGATGACCGATGATGAACTTGCGGCGAATCCGGCACTCGTCAAGACCTTATCGGTGAAGCCACCTGCAGGGACGGGGCGCGTGCGATTGATCCGGATCGGCGATGGGGGCGATCAGGTTGATCTGCAGCCTTGCGGTGGTACGCATGTCGGTAGCACGGCGGAAATTGGCCGGATCCGTGTGGGAAAAGTCGAAAAGAAAGGTCGTCAGAACCGCCGCATCAATATTCATCTGGACTGATTTCTGGTTTTTGCGCTGATCACGGATGTTGACGGTCATGGCTGTCCCCGCATGTGTATTGTGACACCCGGCAGAGAGGCGGATATGAAACGATGCCAGATCGACACTGCGCGCAGGGGCAATGTTGTCAGCAAAGATGGCTGATCACATAGTCAGGTTCGACACCATGCCGGTCAAAGAAACTCTTGACGCGAGAGGGGTCAGGGCGCGACTCGGTGTCGAGCAGACTGGCGGCAAGACCACCGAGGACAAACAGGCTCGGTAGCGATTGCTCAACAGCGCCTTTAAGGTCGGTGGCAACGTTGTCGCCGACACAGAGAATCCGGTCATCAGCAACAGATTGAGAACGGATGTCCTGAAGTCTCTTGCGCGCCAAATGATAGATGGCCGCCCGCGGTTTGCCAAACATCAGGACGTCTCCGCCGAGAGCCGTGTACAGATCGCTGATTGCGCCTGCACAATGGATTTTTCTGTTTCCGCGATACACGATGCGATCGGGGTTGGCACACAGAAAGGGCATCTTTCGTGCGGCGGCCTGAAAGAGAAACTTCCGATAATCTTCCGGCGATTCATGATCGTCATCAAACAGGCCGGTACAGACGATACCCTCGGCTTCATCGAATGACACGCGTTCGATGTTCCTGTTGTCCACGAAACCATCGGGTGTGAAAAATCCGCTGTCGCGTTCCGGTCCAATATGGAAGACGCGGGTTCCAACGCGCCCGGCAAACAAGGCCGCCTTGGCGACATCTCCCGAAGAGAGGATGACATCCCAAGCGTTATCAGGTACTCCGAGCAGTGAAATCTGTCTCTTGACGTCCTGCCAGGGTCGCGGGGCATTGGTGAGCAGCAGCACCGCGCCACCGTCATGACGAAACTGCTGGAGAGAATGAACAGCCGCGGAAAAGCTTGTCACACCGTTATGGATACAGCCCCAGATGTCGCAAAAGAGGGCATCGAACCGGGTGGAAATACTGTGCAGTGATGGAATAATCTGCATGATTGACTGGACGATGTGAAACGATTTCCGTCATTCAGGGTTTCAAGTTCGGAAGGATCTGTTTTTTGCGGCTGACGATTCCGGGTAACAGAACCGTATCGCCTGTCGCCGTGGCCGAAAATGATCGCTCGGCGAGTTCCCTGGTGAATTGATTGGGGGTCAACAGGGTGGCTTGGGTGTTGAGAATATCCACCACGAACAACAGGATCTGATCTATTCCCTCATTCCGGGCTGCGGTTTCCATGGCAGCAGTCAGGCCGGATCGACGATCCAGAATCACTGCAGGAGTTGTTGTCTCGAGGACGGAGACGCGGAGCTTGCAACCATCAATTTCATAGAATTTTGAATCGATAGTGAGCAGTTCCGCATCAGAATAGTCGGACATGTCCGATTTGGCGGCAAACATTTCCGCCGCAAAGGAGGGGATATCGACACGCAACTCTGCTGCCAGATTCGCGGCGAGCAGACGGTCGGTTTTGGTGGTTGTGGGAGAACGGAATTCCAACGTGTCGGAAAGAATGCAGCTGAGAGCAATACCCTTGAGAGGTCGTGGCATACGGTCAATGTTTGTACCCAACAGTTCGCACATGACGGTCGCCGTACTCGCGAGCGGCCGTATCGTTACCGGAATCGGAATCTTGGTTGCCAATCCACCGGAGAGGAGGTGATGATCGATGATTTCGATGATATTTGCATTGAGGATGTTTTTCGGCAATTCACCAGGATTGTTGGTGTCGACGATGATCACATCCTCACCATCCTCCACGTCGCTGATGGTGCGCGGCAGCGAAAAACCCCATTGATCAAGCATAAACCGGGCTTCTTTACTGGGGGCACCGAGCAGGACGGCTTCTGCGGCTCTGTGTGCGATTTCCTCACATTGCCATTGCCAGATGAGCGGGGCTCCCGTTGCATCTGAGTCAGGAGACTTGTGCCCGAATATCAAAGCCATAAACTCAACCCTCATTTGTCGTGTGGTGCCGCCACCTCTTACTCTGACCGCGCGTTGATGTCATTGCCTTTCATCGCGGAAAAGACATTCAAAAAAATCCCGGCCACCTGTTGAAAAGGTTGTGAGTGCTTCCTATCTATCAGCCTGTTAGCACTCGAAGGTGGTGAGTGCTAACACGTGAGAACCACCTGTCAACAAACCGAAAAAAGGACGAAGGAGCAAATTCATGGCGTTTACTCCGTTGCATGATCGGGTGCTGGTGCGCCGGATTGAGGGTGATGAAAAGACCAAGGGCGGTCTGATCATTCCTGATACAGCAAAGGAAAAACCCGCTGAGGGTGAAGTCATTTCCTGCGGCGAAGGAGCCCGCAAGGATTCCGGTGAACTCATTCCGATGGGAGTGAAAGAAGGCGACCGGATATTGTTTGGAAAATGGTCGGGAACCGAAGTCACGCTCGATGGCGAGGAACTTCTGATCATGAAGGAAAGCGACGTCCTCGGTATTATCAGCTGAGGCCGAGAGACCAGAAAACCATCAGAAAACAGAGGAAAGAATAAATGCCTGCGAAAGAGGTAAAATTCAGTAACGATGCCCGCAACGGGATGTTGCGCGGTATCAACACGCTCGCGAACGCGGTGCGTGTGACACTAGGTCCCAAGGGTCGCAACGTCGTTCTCGACAAGTCTTTTGGTGCTCCGCGGATCACCAAGGACGGTGTCACCGTTGCCAAGGAAGTTGAGCTTGAGGACAAGTTTGAGAATATGGGTGCGCAGATGGTGAAGGAAGTCGCCTCGCGGACCAATGACGAAGCCGGAGACGGTACCACGACTGCTACCGTACTGGCGCAATCGATTGTCGCTGAAGGTCTGAAATCGGTCGCCGCCGGAATGAATCCGATGGATCTGAAACGTGGCGTCGATCTCGCCGTTGATGCTGTGGTGCAGGACATCAAGAAAAGCGCACGCGAGGTCAAGGATTCGGGAGAAGTTGCCCAGGTGGGGACAATTTCTGCCAATGGTGAGGTCGAGATCGGCAATCAGATCGCAGATGCGATGCAGAAGGTCGGTAATGAAGGTGTTATCACTGTCGAAGAGAACAAGGGTCTCGAAACAGAGACCGATGTTGTCGAAGGCATGCAGTTTGATCGCGGGTATCTCTCGCCCTACTTCGTGACCAACGCTGAAAAGATGACTGCCGAGCTCGAGGACCCTTATATCCTTCTGCACGAGAAGAAACTTTCTTCGCTGCAACCGATGGTGCCGCTTCTTGAGACCGTGATCCAGACATCCAAACCGCTCTTGATCATTGCAGAGGATATTGAGGGCGAGGCTCTCGCAACATTGGTTGTCAACAAGCTGCGGGGTGGACTGAAGATTGCGGGTGTCAAGGCGCCTGGCTTTGGTGATCGCCGCAAGGCCATGTTGCAAGATATCGCGATTCTGACCGGCGGTCAGGTGATCTCGGAAGATCTGGGCATGAAGCTGGAAAATGTTGGAATTGACATGCTCGGCAGTGCCAAGAAAGTCGCCGTTACCAAGGATGAAACGACGATTGTCGATGGAGCTGGAGAAAAGTCCGAGATTGAAGGTCGGGTTGCGCAGATCCGCCAGCAGATCGAGGAAACGACTTCTGACTATGATCGTGAGAAACTTCAGGAAAGGCTGGCCAAGCTTGCCGGTGGTGTTGCTGTTATCCGGGTTGGTGGCTCGACCGAGGTTGAGGTGAAGGAACGCAAGGATCGTGTTGATGATGCGTTGAACTCGACCCGGGCTGCGGTGCAGGAAGGTATTGTTGCCGGTGGTGGCGTTTCGCTTGTTGCTGCGGCAAAAGCCCTTGATGGCATGAAGGGTGAAAATGCTGACCAGGATGCGGGAATTGCCATTGTCCGCCGTTCTCTTGAAGCACCGCTGCGGCAAATTGCCGAGAATGCCGGTGTCGATGCCGGAATCGTTGCTGCCAAGGTGCGCGAATCTGAAACGGCCAATTTTGGCTTTAATGCGCAGACCGAGGAATATGGCGATATGTTCAAATTCGGCGTGATTGATCCGGCCAAAGTGGTGAGAACCGCGCTCGAGGATGCAGCATCAATTGCGGCACTTTTGATCACCACGGAAGGGATGGTTGCGGAGAAACCTGAACCGAAGACAAACCAACCGGCGATGCCTCCGGACATGGGTGGTATGGGCGGCATGGGCGGCATGATGTGATCGCCCACAAAAGGAAAGATGATTGAAGGGGGCTCTCGCCCCCTTTTTTCTGGAGGCAAGTCACGTCCACCAATGGATTTTTGTTTGTGAAAAAGTAACTGTTCAGGTTTCTGTTGGGTATTTCCGGCCTGAAAGGCGGTTCAGGGCATTTCAAGCCGCGTTGTGGGTCGCCAGAACCTTGGGATCGCGGGTGAACCGCAGCACCCCGCCGTCGTTTTCCCCGGCCCATCATCGTGGTCCTATCCTCATCATTGCAGTCGACCCGGTCCTGGAGTTTCCGCAAGATATGCGCGGTGCAGAGGGCCTGCGTGGTCCCTGGGATGGTGAAGTCCGTCCGCCAATGATCGTGCACGTCCACGCATGTGGATACCGGTCTCGTCCATGTGTGTGACAGGGCCCCGTGCCATCACATCCCGGATGTGGCGGGCGAAGCCGGTGAACCGTTCGCCAGCCCGAGTGACCCGTCGTGCGACGGTGGCTGACCACTGTTGGAACTGTCAAGCCCGAGGCGGCGCACGCAGCGCGACTTCAGCCGTCTTGGTTGGCAGACCCATGAAAAGGGAAGGCATTATCAAACGGAATGCGGGCGAATCAACATTGTCGGCCAGGAAAGAACCTGAACAGTTATAATTACTGTTTGAATTGTGTCGGTATTTTGTTATGCCTGCGCTGCGGATGACGAAATTGGAGTTCGAGTCAGTAGCGGCTAAACTTTTTGTTTTGAAAGACTATATTGCCAGTGCGGGAGCGTTACAGGAGGAAATCAATGGTTGAGATCAACATGACCGTTAATGGTCAGCAGCGGTCAGGCTCTGTCGAAGGACGGACATTATTGTCTGACTTTCTGCGTGATCAGTTGAAGTTGACAGGCACCCACGTGGGATGCGACACCAGCCAATGCGGTGCATGCGTGATTCATGCGGATGGTGTGGCAGTCAAAGCCTGTGCAATCTTCGCCTGGGAGGCGGATGGAGCCGAGATCACGACAATTGAGGGTATGGCTGAAGCGGATGGATCAATGAGTCCGATTCAGCAGGCATTTCAGGATTACCATGGATTGCAATGCGGTTTTTGTACGCCGGGCATGGTCATGTCTGCAGCGGCTCTGCTGAAAGAAAACCCTGATCCAACAGAGGCCGAGATCAGGGATTATCTGGAAGGTAATATCTGCCGATGCACCGGATATCACAATATTGTGAAGGCCATTCAGGCCGCTGCGGCGGCCTGACACGCGTCGCTGATCAACCATACCGACAACGGGAGACGAAAGCATGCCAAAGGACTTTGGAATCGGAGCAAGTTCAAAACGCAGGGAAGATGCGCGGTTTCTGACAGGAAATGGACGCTATACGGATGACATCAATATTCATGGTCAGGCATATGTGCATTTTCTGCGATCGGAAGTTGCGCATGGCAACCTGAAGTCAGTGAATGTCGATGCGGCTGCGGCTTCTCCTGGTGTGATACGCGTTTTCACCGGGGCGGATTTTGCCGAAGTGGGCGGCCTGCCATGCGGCTGGCAGGTAACAGACCGGCACGGAGAGCCAATGAAGGAGCCACCGCATCCTGTCCTCGCACAAGGCAAGGTTCGGCATGTCGGCGACCCGATTGCTGCGGTCGTTGCTGAGACCGCCGCTGAGGCACGTGACGCAGCTGAAGCTATCGAGGTCGAGATTGAGGAACTGCCGGCAGTCATTGACATGCAGGCGGCTCTTGATGGCGGCCCGCTGGTGCATGACGATCTGGAAACCAATCTCTGTTACGACTGGGGGTTTGTTGAAGAGAACAAGGAGCAGGTTGATGCGGCCATCAGCAATGCGCCCCATGTCACACGGTTGGAACTGACCAACAATCGACTGATTCCCAATGCTATGGAACCGCGTGTCGCAGTCGGTGACTATAATCCGTCCAACGACGAATCGACTCTTTATACGACCTCGCAGAATCCACATGTGATCCGATTGTTGATGGGTGCATTTGTGCTTTCCATTCCCGAACATAAATTGCGGGTCGTGGCGCCCGATGTGGGAGGAGGATTCGGCTCAAAGATCTTCCATTATGCGGAAGAGGCATTTTGCACATTTGCCTCGCGTCAGTTGAAACGGGCGGTCAAGTGGACGGCAAGCCGTTCAGAGTCCTTCATGTCGGATGCCCATGGCCGCGACCACAGGACCGTGATCGAGCTGGCGCTGGACAATGACGGTAAATTCCTTGCCATACGGACATCAACACTGGCCAATATGGGCGCGTATCTTTCGACCTTTTCGACCTCGGTGCCGACCTGGTTGCATGGAACTTTGATGGCTGGGAACTATACAACGCCCTTGGTCTATGTGAATGTCAAGGCAGTCTTTACCAATACCGTACCGGTTGACGCTTATCGTGGTGCCGGGAGGCCCGAAGCGACATTTCAACTCGAACGGGTGATTGACAAGGCCGCGCGCGAGTTGAGTCTTGACCCTGTTGAGTTGCGTCGTCGGAACTTTATCAAGCCCGAACAGTTTCCCTATGCGACGCCGGTGGCCCTGGAATATGATACCGGCAATTATCATGCGACAATGGATAAGCTCGAAGAGATTGCCGGTCTGGAGGGTTTCGCGGCGCGGGCCGAAATGTCGCGTGCTGACGGGAAACTCCGTGGTCTTGGTGTGAATTGCTATATTGAAGCCTGTGGAATTGCGCCGTCCAATCTGGTTGGGCAGCTTGGTGCACGAGCCGGTCTTTATGAAAGCGCAACCGTGCGTGTCAATGCGACGGGTTCGGTGACGGTGATGACCGGCTGTCACTCGCATGGGCAAAGCCATGAAACGACCTTTCCACAGGTTGTCTCGGAAATGTTGGGAATCGCTGAGGACCAGGTGCATATTCAGCATGGCGACACAGCAAGCACGCCGATGGGTATGGGAACCTATGGTTCGCGCTCAATAGCTGTTGGTGGTTCGGCGATGCTGCGGGCCACTGAGAAGATTATTGCCAAGGCGCGGAAGATTGCGGCACATCTGATGGAAGCTTCCGAAGAGGATATTGAGTTTGTTGATGGGGTCTTCAAGGTGGCAGGCACCGATAAGGAGACCGCATGGGGTGATGTCTGTCTGGCCGCTTATGTTCCCCATAATTATCCATTGTCAGAACTCGAGCCCGGTTTGGAGGAGACGGCCTTCTACGATCCGGCCAACTTCACTTTCCCGGCAGGTGCCTACGCCTGTGAGGTGGAAGTGGACCCGGAGACCGGTAAAGTGGACATTTGTTCATTTGCGGCAGCTGATGATTTCGGCAATGTCATCAATCCGATGATCGTCGATGGTCAGGTGCATGGTGGTATCGCTCAAGGTGTCGGGCAGGCATTACTTGAAAATGCAGCCTATGATTCGGATGGTCAGCTTCTCACGGGTTCCTATATGGATTATGCGATGCCACGAGCTGATGACCTCCCCTCGTTTACAGTTGACCATTCCTGTCAGACGCCGTGCACCCATAATCCACTGGGCGTGAAGGGGTGTGGTGAAGCCGGTGCCATCGGCTCTCCACCAGCGGTGGTGAATGCTGTCATTGATGCCCTGGCGCGTGGTGGTCACCAAGTGGATCATATCGACATGCCGTTGAGCCCCTATCGTGTTTGGGAAGCGATCAATGCGTGATGCAGTCATTGTCAATGTGGGCTGATAGATACTGAGGAGGATAATTCATGTATGATTTTCTGGTTGAGCGGCCGACCTCCATTTCACAAGCGGTGGCGGCGCTCAGAGATGACGATACGCAAGTGATTGCTGGGGGTCAGACCCTGATCCCGACGATGAAAAATCGCCTGGCGGGGGCATCGAAGCTCGTATCGGTGACCAAGGTTAAAGAAATGCTGGTCTTCGTAGCAGAAGACGGCGTATTGAGGATCGGTGCTTCGACCCAGCATGACAGGGTTGCACAACTTCAGGATTCAGGTGAATTTCCGGCGCTGGGCTATCTTGCAGCCAATATTGGAGATCCAGCGGTACGAAACCGTGGGACGATAGGGGGAAGTCTCGCCAATAATGATCCGGCGGCTTGCTATCCTGCAGCGGTTTTGGCCAGTAATGCGACAATCGTGACAGATTCCAGATCGATTGCAGCCGATGACTTTTTTATCGGTATGTTTGACACGGATTTGCGTGAGGATGAACTCATCGTGGAGGTACGATTCCCCATTCCGCAACGCGCCGCCTATGTCAAGTTTGAACAACCCGCATCTCGTTTCGCTCTGGTGGGAGTCTTCGTTGCCCAGAATGCAGGCAGGGTCCGGGTCGCGGTCACCGGCGCCTCTGATGGCGGGGTCTTTCGCTGGCATCAGGCTGAGGAGGCATTGTCAGCGGATTTCAACCCGGCTTCGGTGGCAGATCTTCAGGTGTCGGCAGAGGGTATGATTGCAGATATTCATGGATCGGCGAGATATCGTGCGCATTTGGTTCAAACCTTGACCTCCCGTGCAGTCGCGGCCGCATCCTGAGGCAGAGGCATACAACAAGGTTTGTTTTTCCTGCGACTCAATTCGGCCTCGACGTTGCCTGTCGTCGTTGGATTGCTGCTGGAGGCGTACCACTGAAGATGAGGTTAGCTGAACCTATGCAGCAGTCCGGAACAGTTGTCGGGACTGATGGCGTACGACAAATCGACCTGATGAACTCTCAGGTCGCCGATCATGTCTGTGCTCTGTGTCGAAAACCACCACACAGCAACGCTGAACAATTGTGATGTCGATCGTGCGCACGGCATGACGTTCAATCAACCGCTCGGTGGCAATGATATGCCACGTTTTGCCGGACCGGCGACAATGATGAGATTGCCGAGTCACGACACCGCCGAAGGGCTTGATGCCTGCTTTCTCGGGATACCCCTGGATATCGGGACATCGAACCGGTCCGGAACACGGTTTGGTCCCCGCCAGATCCGCGCCGAGAGCTGCCTGTTGAGACCCTATGGAATGGGCAATGGACAGGCACCTTTCGATCGTCTGCAAGTGGCCGATATCGGTGATCTGGCCATCAATACGTTCAATCTTAAAAAGTCCTGTCAGATCATCACTGAAGGGCTTGGCATCGTATTGGAATGCGGCGCGATTCCGTTGATTCTGGGTGGCGACCACACGCTGACTTATCCTGTGCTACGGGCTGTTGCGGCAAAATATGGATCCGTGGGATTGATCCATGTCGACGCGCATGCCGATACCTCCGACGCCATGTTCGGTGAGAAAGTTGCGCATGGGACACCTTTTCGCCGTGCGGTGGATGAAAAGCTGATCGATCCAAAAAGGACAATTCAGATTGGTTTGCGGGGGACGGGTTACGCTACTGGTGACTTCGACTGGGGGCGCCGTCAGGGTTTCCAGGTTGTACCGGCAGAGGAATGCTGGCACCAGAGTCTAAAGCCGCTCATGGATGATTTTCGATCACGGGTTGGAACACGTGATCCCGTCTATCTCTCGTTTGATATTGACGGTTTGGATCCGGCATTTGCTCCTGGAACGGGAACCGTTGAAATCGGGGGACTGACAAGTATTCAGGCACTGGAAATCATCCGCGGTTGCCGTGGCCTCAATCTCGTTGGCGGAGATCTTGTCGAAGTGTCTCCGCCCTATGATCCTTCCGGCAATACAGCGCTGACAGCGGCCAATCTCCTCTTTGAGATGCTTTGCGTGTTGCCGCCGCAAACAACCGCCGGGATCGACGCCTGATCTGGCCGTCACCCAGATTCAGGCATAACCCGAATTTCACCGGACAGGAGTTTTGGAATATTCAGGTCGCGGACTTGGGAAAGGGTGATCGCTTCTTGGATGTTTATACAAATTCGATCAACGAGTGGTTGCATAATGTTCTGAAATGCACAGGCAATCGATTCTGGCGGTAAACACACCTCAAATTGCGCCATCATCTTCCAGTTCGTGCGCGGCATTTTGGTACCAGTTGAGGTCCGGTCAGTGTAATTCACGAACTCATCGGAGGACAGGCATGCAAGTGTAAACATAGCCCACTTACACGTCCGTGGAACTGCAACAACAATATCGGTCGAGCAAATTCCGTTTGTTGGCGCAATTCCAACCTTATGAAAGTAGGGCCGCAGTTTTCCGAACAGGATGTCCCCTCTCCGGAAACGCGTCTTATGACTCTTAACCTTTCCAGCAACCTCCCACTCCATTAGCCCAATTGATCGGCGCGGCATATGCTTCAGATCAATGTACGGCGTGTTCTCTGAGACGTCAGATGGACTGATCCCACGCCGTGGAGAGTCTGCTATGTCAGCAAGTATTCCTCTGATCCACCCGACGGGTTTGTCCTCACCGTCTAGAGAATTGGGGAACAGTTTCCAGAGTTCCGGTGACAGATAAGGATCACGGTCTGCCATCTTGGCGCGGGTCGGACCAAAGTCAACGAACCAGTCCTTGAAAATTGTCCGTACAATCTTTTCCAGTGTCCTGTTCATCCGGCGGTTGAGATCAATTTTATCGTCGATGGTGCCGAGAACACGAGTGATGGCACGTTGCTCACTGAGGGGTGGGAGAGCAACGTCCAGACTTTTGATATCTGAGGGTTTTATGGATGGATAGGCCGAAGTGCTTTGCTCTGCAATCGTGTGAAGTTCGTTGACAATCCTATCCTGAGTCAGAAACCAATACAGAAAGTTAGGGATCATCACTTTTTCGAGCGCGCGAATCACTACGAAGCCAGTGGATACAAGAAGGTTCTCAGGAATGTTTCGTAGCAACCCGAAATGCCGTTGATTCGGTCGAACAGTCGAGAAAATAATGTTTCCCGATTCGACTTTACGTCGGGCACGGAAAGGAAGTTTGTCCTTGCTCAAATCCAGATACTGGATGGATTGAACTCGATTATCCGTAATGCTACCTGTGTCGAGATAATGAACGAAAGGCCAACCGTCCTTCGGTGAATATGTTCCTTCATTCATCGTAACGCATTCACCGAGTTTCACACTGGACCAGCTTCCGATATTGGGTGACATGTTAGCAATCACCATATAATCCCGCTCGACTTGCTCACGAAAACCCTCTGGCAGGTCATCCCACACAAAAAGGTCCAAGCTGAACGGTAGGCTGCTTTCCTTTAAAGACTTGCGGAGATCAGAAAGCTGATGTGCGTGCTCCGGCGTGGCGAACACCACCAAGTCTGGGTTCGATGCTGGATGTGAAGGGCTCTTGGTGCGGGCACCATAGATCCACGCTTCCACGTTGGGCAGATGTTCTCGTAACAACGAGATCAGTGTCAGACGATGTTGTTCTGACAATTCGAGATGGGTTCGCTGCTTTCTGAAAAGTTCGATTCCGTCTTGGCGAAGATGATCGCGCAAAGCCGCATTTTCAACTTGGTCATAGAGGAGCAGGTCAACTCGTTGCGGGACATTCAACTTGTCCATCGCGGCGACCAGGCGAGCATGGTCCGCTGTGGTCAGTTCATCGCCGAACAGTGCAATATCCACATCCGATCCAGATGTGAATGTCTCTGTCGCCCGTGATCCGAACAGCACGGCGCGTTCTACGCGCTTATTTGAGCGGATCATGTTGACGATCGCAGTACGGTGCTTGGCTTGCAGACCATCCGTCACTGATGTGTCCTTGTGCTCAGCGTCTTGTGAAGCCGTTTGAGAGCTGGATGGTAGCGCTCCTTGATAAGTCCTTCCGCCTCGATAGAGGTGCTTTCCTGATAGGTGTGGCTCAGAATGTTGCGTTTTTCCAAGGCTTCCAGGAGGAGTTCGCAGTCCTGCTCGTCGATATATTCAGCTTCGAAGCTTCTGCGGATCGTTGAGCGAGGGGATTTCTCTTCATAACCCTCGTAGAAAAGCAGGTCTTTCAGCACTTTCCAGGATAACTCGAAACAGATCTCGAAGGTCTTAATTAATCCAGCGCGTTCAAGGTTGGAATAGGAATCCTGTGCACACGCTTTGTTGAGTTGCAATAGCGCTTGATCAAAACTGGCGAGGCGTTGTTTCCAGCGTGTTTCATCAGCGTTGGTCATTTGCATCCTTCCCCAAATCGCAGCAATTCAAGGTTTTGTTGTATGACTGCATCCAACTGATTTGCTTCTGCCTGCTGCTCACGCAACAGGGTGCTGAGCCGCTCCATCTTGTCCCCAAATGGTTCACTGTCTTTTTCCTGTGGTGCAGCCCCCACATAGCGACCCGGCGTCAGAACATGGCCGTGCTTCCTGATTTCCTCGAGCGTCTCGGATTTGCAGAATCCCTGTTCGTCGTCATAAGGGGTCGTATCTGTTGCGCCGTGCCAGGCGTGATACACATCAGCGATCCGTGCGATGTCATCGTCAGTGAACTCCCTGCGAGTTCGGTCCACCATGTGCCCGATCTTGCGGGCGTCAATGAATAGCACTTCTCTGCGCCGATCACGGTAGCTTCCGCCGGGATTCTTGTTGCGTGTCAGAAACCAGAGGCAGGCGGGGATCTGTGTCGAATAGAAGAGTTGTCCGGGGAGCGCGATTATGCAGTCCACCGCGTCGGCTTCGATCAGAGCACAGCGGATATCGCCTTCTCCAGACTGTCCGGAAGACATGGAGCCGTTGGCAAGCACCACGCCCGCCGTTCCGTTCGGGGAGAGGTGATGATGGATATGCTGAAGCCAAGCATAGTTGGCATTGCCCACGGGAGGAACACCGAAAGTCCAGCGGACGTCTTCGCGCAGTCGGTCGCCGCCCCAGTCGGAGACGTTAAACGGGGGATTGGCGAGGATGAAGTCGAACCTGAGGCTTGGCAACTCATTCTTGTGGAAGCTGCCCTCTTTATTCCAGCGAATGTCGGCGTCGATGCCACGAACTGCGAGGTTCATTCGCGCGAGCCGCCAAGTCGTGTAGTTACTTTCTTGACCGTATATTGCGATATCCCCGATACGGCCACCATGCTCTTCAACGAACCTCTCTGACTGAATAAACATACCACCAGAGCCGCAGCAGGGATCGTAGACCCGACCCTTGTAGGGTTCCAGCATCTCGACCAATAGGCGCACGACGGAACGTGGTGTGTAGAATTCGCCGCCACGTTTGCCCTCAGCGCCAGCAAAGCTGCCGAGGAAATATTCATAGACTCGCCCGAGAATGTCGCGGGAATTGTCGACGGCCTTGGCCATGCCAATCCCGGAGACAAGGTCGATCAATTCGCCGAGCATGACCTTGTTTAACGCAGCCCGGGCATAGTCTTTGGGTAGCACACCCTTGAGCGAGAAATTACTGGCCTCAATCGCCAGCATGGCGTCGTCGATGTCCTTGCCGATCATCGTCTGCCGGGCCCGGGCCTGCAGATACGACCAGCGGGCCTCCCTCGGGACCCAGAAGATGTTTTCGGCAAGGTATTCTTCGGGATCCTCCGCGTCGGCCAGTTCCTGTTCGAGAAGCTCTGCGTACTTCGCCTCAAAGGTATCGGAAATAGACTTGAGAAAGATCAGACCAAGAACAACGTGCTTGTAGTCGGATGGCTCCATATTGCCGCGCAGCTTGTCGGCTGCTGCCCAGATCTGTGCCTCGAACCCGAAACTGGCACCGCCGTCGTTGTTCGCTAGCTTCGGCATGCGGTCCTTGGCCTATACTCTCCAAATGCGCCGCAGTTTGCCCGACTGGATTCATGCACACCCGTTGGGCTTGACCGACACAACGACATGGATCCGCCGCGCGAAAACGTTCTACGGCTCGTCACGTCGCTATTCTGGCATAGCAGACACTGCCCGACAGATCAATATTACGGCGGACCAAGAAGTGCGTCATCATAAGTGGTTTGCTGACTTGGTTATTTGGACGTTGTTGACAGTCAATCCACCTTTATATTTTTTGGAGATCACCCGACTTTGCGATCCGATAGTGCGCGTTCGCTCGGCTCGCACTGCACAATCTTGATCAAGAGCAGGCCTTGCTTATTCTCAGGCACATAAGCGCGGGTGGCAAAGTGTCGGGATTGCCGCATGTCCTTGCAGTTTCTTGATGATCGGGTCCAAACGTCATTCTTGCTTTGGATGGAGATGGCGAATGTTGCCGAGACGGATCTCGTCAGGAGACGCTGTATTCGAGGGGGTCTTTTCGCCGGGAGAAGTCTGGATCTCAGGTGATCGGCGGGTAGGTTGGTGCTGGCCATTTCGCATCAGGATTCTCAATCATCAGGTCAATGAAAACAGGAATCAGGAATGCCATGATTTTGGCACCATCGCGTATCTGTGCTCGATTGCGTCGGGAGTTTCTCGCCGCATTTCCGTGGATAATCTGGTTCCGCAGGACATAGAGACGGTCAAAGATAATGCACAGAATCATGATCGTGTCCTGCCGCTTGAAGGCAAAGGAGAATTGTCTGATGCTTTCCTCAAGCTGGGATTTCCAATCAATCTCCGGATCGTTGAGCGAGTCCCAGAATGGCCGATAGACGTATTTGTTCTTGATCAGAGTATGGATTGAACCGGTCAAGCCATTCCATATCCAATCATAAAGGGTTTGGTGGTCATCCAACCCCCTGATCGTCACAAAAAAATCTGAAAATATGTCTTTCTCCGAGCGTACGGTCCTGTCATGCTGCTCAACCGAGTAGATGGCGTTGAAGGATATCCAGTAATAGATAAAAGCCTCGTCCCAGCATTCGTTGTCCAGGGAAGATTCGGCAGGCCTGAGCCAACTCAGAGAGCGGTGCAGGCGCACATTAAGATTGTCGTCAAGACCATCTCTTGCAATCCGGTGTTTTCGGGTCAACGTTTTGGATGTCAGTGATTCCATTGTCTTTTTGTTACAGAACGTGTTGCCAGATTCCACTCTGGATGTTGACCCTATGGGGGCATGGCAGTCACAATTCAGGCCCCGCCCTTCGATCACAACTGATAGATGTGCGTCATCGGATTCATGATCCGAAAAATCGGTTTCTGTCAGTTGCGCAATGAAGATTTAGGGTCTTCCTGCCTGTCAGTCAAACGCATCTTGACGCGCGGAATCGGTTCTCCAACGTCAATGACGATCATATTGCTGACGCGTGATGTGACGGCTTCCTGGTGTGTTGTAAAGGCACATCATCATGACAGGGGCTTCAGTCAGAATGCCCGGAATCTTGGCCACGCCAGACACGGCAGTTATGTCTCAAGCACCGCCCGGGATATCGCGCGGAGATCATGAAACACTCCCGGAGTCGCCACGACAACTTTACCACCGTTTTCAAGCATGGATTGGCAGTCAAATTCGTGGGCGATTGCCCCTGCTTCCTCTGCCAATAATATGCCTGCCAGACAATCCCACGACCCCATATTGCCTTCAATATAACCGAGGTAGCGACCGCAGGATACATAGGCCAGACCCAATGCCCCGGAACCACTACGCACGAACATGGAATCCCTCTCCATGAGCAGACGAATCATGGTCGGTACAGGATTGGTTTCGCAATCATGGGAGGTTCCAACACCCATCAGGCCGTGAGACAGTTCCATACTGGCACCAACCTGGATTGCCTTGCCGTTAAGAAAAGCGCCACTATCGCGCTGACACAGGAAATGCTCATTGTTGACCGGGTCAAGCAGTGAGCCGATGACGGGGCGCCGATTTTGCACACAGGCAATGGATACCGACCAGGCGGGAATTCCGCGAACGAAATTGGATGTGCCATCAATTGGATCAATGACCCAATCAAAACCGGATGTTCCCGGTTGAGTTGCGTATTCTTCGCCGATAATTCCGTCATCCGGAAACGACTCATTGATTTCACGGCGAATGAGAGTCTCGACATCACGATCGGCATTCGAGACCAGATCCTGGACTCCCTTGCTCTCAATCTTGAGCTGAGAAACATCACGAAAGAATTCCATTGCCAGACGACCGGCCTTCACTGTCATATGTTCCGCGAAACGGGTGCGGTTCTCGGTTTCGCCTGATGGGTTTGCCGTGTTTCCTGCATAGCGGAAGAACGCGTCCAGACAGTTGGAAAACACGGTCATGTCGGAGCCGGATTCAATCGATTTCCGTGCTGCTACGACACCGGTTCCGAGTTCTCCCTGCATCGATTTAACCAGCGCCGTGATGAAATCTTCTGACATTTCGGGGTGATATTGCGTGGTAAAGATATTCTTGCCGATCGCCATTGCGGCGATCGGGCAGCGTGCATTGGTGCCGACCACGCGCGCACCACACGGGAGTTGGACAACCTGTTCACGATGTGCGGAGTAGAGGCGGATGGAACTCCCGGGTGCAGGCAGCCACGACTCGCTGCGGACAATCTCGGTGACTTCGGTACCAGCCGACCAGCCAAAAGGATTGGCGGCAACTTCACCCCCGAGTGCTTTGGCGATGGCCTGATGGCCAAAACAGCAGCCAAAAAGGGGTGTTTGTTGCGTGTGAGCTTCACGAATAACGGTGAACAAACGTTCAAGCCAGGGATATTGTGCGTTAACCGAACAGGAACTCCCTGTAATGATGACACCATCATGCTCAAGGACTGAGGCAGGAATATCATTATCATGCATAGCGATGACGGTGAATTTCCAGGCATCGCTGGCAAGCCGAAGCAGATCTATGAATCGGACCGAATCATCAGGAAATCCGGCCACCGAATCAGTTTTCTGGTCAGTCGCAAGCAGTATGGCAATTGATTTCATCGGTGATTCTTTCTGTGTGATGCCGGTACCGACATCGATATGACATGTTTATGTTGATTCGCCGTTTTCAGCGAAGAGGTCAGAACCCATCTGCCGCAGCAGGTCGCCGTAATCAAGAAATACCCAGTTTTCGATAATCTTCCCGCGGTGGCAGCGGTAAAAGTCCATCACCCGAAGCGTCAGTTGGCGACCGGTGGCTGCGATCCCGAGATAGGATCCCTTGTGAGTCATGGTCATTGAGGGCCAACCGGAAGCGGCAGCGTATGCGCCGTCACCAATTCGACAATAATGGTTTCCACCCACGCGATCCGGAAACGCCTCAAGGAATGAACGGCGATGATCTTTGACAAAACCTGACCAGCGATAATTGGAGCCAATGCCGCCAGGGCCATACCATAACATGTCATCATGCCAATGGCCGTCCTCACCGGTCTGCTGGTGAGAAGAAAAAGCCCCGGGATCAAAACGGTGGAGATCATCGAACATCGCCTCAACCCGGTCAAGAGACGTCTGCCCTTCACGCGGACGATTCGGTAATATACCGTCATGTGATGCAGGAGCCGGAAACAGCATCTCGGTGCCAAGATCATGCGGGAGTCGACTGCAGCCTGCCTGTCGCATCAGATCAGGAAAATCAACAATGATCTTGGCTTCGGCAATCTTTCCTCGTGCGATACGGTAGAATTCTCCAGAGCGGAGGAAGACGAGTCGCTCGCAGGCCGGAATTCCAAACAGGTCAGCAGAAAAATTACCAACATAATGACCGGTCGAGGCAAGCCAATATCCGCCAGTCGAACGCCGGTTTTCTCCCGAAATAAAAATGTCATCCCGACGCCTGACTGAATGGAGAGAGGCACATAAAGGCGTAAGGAACTGATCAAGAAAGGCATCTGATCCGTTGAGATGGTTGACGGGATGCGCGATATCCCAGACCGAGTCTTCATGTGCCAGATTAGCGAGTCGCTGTCGCTGTGTTGCCGGATCGCCACGCACCAGATCGGCCAGTTGGTGGCGAATCAGATATGCGGTCTCATGAACATTCATGGCTGAATTTCCACATTCTGGGAAAGCAATAATCCTGACTTCGTCAATCAAGCACAGCTATCTGACATTGATTGGTCCATTGCTGGCCCCGGGTATTTTCTGTGGTGTAGCGGCCTATATCGCTTCCACCGTTGATCACAAAAAATATTGTATCTGATCCTTGCCATAATTCTTGCCGGGTAGCAGGACAAGATGATGGGTGGATGGAACATTTGTGTGCATCTATTCTGATGGATGAAGGGATCGGTGAATCAGCGTGCGGGTCACATCGTCTTGTCGCCGGCTCTGCCTCTCGGAAATGCAAGTGGTGTGCCGAAAGCTGATATCAGATGGGTCTGATAAATGTCACGCATTGCTGCCTGCGAGCCAGGGAACAAGTGCTTTCTTCGGATCGCCGAATTCGGCGATCGATGTAAACCAAAACTGCTCCCAGCCAGTTTCCGGGAGACCGGAGAACAACATCAGGTTGAGTGGGTAGGTTTCGCTGTCTGTGCACCGACGAAAGTCATCGCGATAGAGGAAGACAGCCTTACCCCAGGCAATCGCCATGCCGAGTTCAACCATGACCCCTTCATCCGGTGGACAGCCATTGACGACTGCAAAGATACCGTCTGATTCACGTACATCTGTCAGGTCTGCCTGGCCGGTCCGATAAGCCCAACCCGCTTGCGAAAAGTCGATCTGGTTGTTGCGGGCGAATGGCTCCCAAACCTTGGCGCCAAGCGACTCGAGGGCGCGTTTGATATCTTGCAGAGGTCCAGCCTTCTGCTGTGCGGAGAATCCATACGGGTTGGCGAGATACAGTTTTTTCTTCATCCTATCGTCCTTGAAATCCGTAGCGGATGCGGAGAAGGATATCCATATGACGGTCTCCTTTGTCGCCGACAAGGCGTATTGACCTTTTCATGGCGCTTCAAGTCGACTTATTTGCAAGATGGCGGCTGGATGATGTCAAAGTTCGGCGGGGTGCGCACGGCACGACTTGGGCAACTACAATTTATGATGTGGAAACTGTGGGTTTTGCCACCAGAGGCAATCAATTTCGGAGACAGTCGACTTGCGGTAAAGGAGCAACACCGAATAGCGATCGATGCCGATTGCAGACAATTGGCGAAACTTGTCAGAGAAACTATTTTGCGCACATATGCTTGAGAGAAGGCGGACAAATTGATTCGGAATGCGAGACTGACTGACACGACAAGTATCGCGGAGATCTGGAACGAGGTGATTCGCTGTTCGACTGCGACTTTTGAAAGCGTGGAGAAATCGCCAGATGAGGTTGCCGAACTCATTGAAGCCAAAGATCGGGCGAATCATCCATTTCTGGTGTCTGTCGGCCAAGGCGTTGATGGATTTGCCACCTATGGGCAGTTTCGGCCGGGATCTGGCTATACAGGGACAATGGAACATACGATCCATCTCGCACCAAAGGTGCGTCGGCAAGGCCACGGAGCCATTCTCATCAGAGAGCTCGAGCGGTGCGCTCGAGGCAATGGCGTCCATTCAATGATTGCTGCGATTAGTGGAGAGAATGTGGACGCGGCAAGGTTTCACACCGCAATGGGTTATCGTACCATAGCCTCGCTTCCCAATGTTGGCCGAAAGTTCGGCCGCTGGTTTGATCTGTTGTTGATGCAGCGGATGTTGCAGGCTGAGGAATCTGCATGATGTCTTTCTGGTCGCGCGTCGTTGACTCGCTTCGTCACTTGACCCAGTCGGACCGGGAAAAGCCCGATATTCTAGAGCAACTGCGAAATGCTGACCGACAGGTCGCCTTTACCATTGCTTTGATCTCGCTTGGCGCCAAGATGGCCAAGGCTGACGGGACGGTCACCATTGACGAGATCAGGGCCTTCAAGGCGGTGTTTCCCTTTCGCCCGGACGATGAGAAGAAAGTTGCCAAAGTCTTCAATCACGCGAAAGAAACTGTAGCCGGATTCGAACACTATGCAGCTGACATTGCGAAACATTACCAGCACGACAAGCGGGTTCGTGATGATGTGATGGAGGGGTTGTTCCAGATTGCTTCGATGGGCGGGGGAATTACCCCAGAGGAGCGCGATTTCCTGTGTCGCGTCAACGAGATTTTTGGCCTTTCCGAGCGCCGTCTCAATCAACGGTTGCATCGTTTTGGTGTCGGAGAAGCCGCCAACCCATATACTGTACTTGGCGTATCCCCGTCAGATTCCATTGGGATCATTCGCAAGAGATGGAAGCAACTGATACGAGAAAGTCATCCGGATATCCTGATCGCTCGTGGTGCGCCGCCAGAAGCGGCAAGGTTAGCGCAGGAACGAGTCGCAGACTACAATCAGGCTTTCGACACTATCAAGAAAATGCACGGATCGTGATCATAAAGGGGCTAAACTACAATCAATGGAAAATAGGCTGCTTGGGAAAGGCGGGTGAGATATTGGACATCAAGATTGGCGCGTGCGGCAATCAACGCGACGGTTAGGATGGTTGTGAATTTGGTGTTGAATTCAGGGGTTCACTACAGCCGAGACCGGCACAAGTTTTGATGGTTTTGGGCGATTGTCATATAACACGCTGTTTTTATTGAATAAATTTCTTCCAATCAGGGAGCATATGGTCGAGAATACCGGATCAGTCATCAAAACGAATGCATATTCTTTCTATATCAGGACGGCCCTTGGCGGGGCGAGACGCGGAATTGCGATTTTCGGATCCCGAACCCACCCCGAGACCTCCTTGGGCAAGACGCCAAGCTTGAGCCGACGCATAGACCTATACGGTGTGGAAGGCATGCCGTCCAGTTTGCAGGGAACGTCCGCGACCGCGGGATGGTGAAGCCGAGATCCGCAAGGGCGCCTCGGTCTACGCCGTCGCCTCGTTCGAGAGCAAACCTGGTCGAGAGCGATAAGGTTTACAAACTGAACATTCTGTGCAATCGTGATGCCGAGGATATACACTTGGGACGGGGGTTGAAATGGCCAGTTCGAGCGCACCGGCGGGCGGGACGATGGGACTTCTTCTCGAAGAATTTCCGGTGTTGTCGGGTGCCGCCAGGAATTTCGTCCGCAGTCATCCCCGGGAGGCGCGTGCGGCTGTCGCGGCTGCGTTGGAAGCGGTCGCCGCCCAGCGCGAAGTCGAGGACGTCGCGACCGTGCCGGAACGGCTGCGGTCGTTCGTAGTCCGGCGGGGCGCCGATGAGGGCATCCTCGGCGTTTCCGAGGCGGCGGCGTGGCTCGAAGTATCCCGCACGACGGTCTATGAGTGGTCGCGGACGGCAAGGCTGATCGCGTGGAAGACCACGAAGCGCGGCTTGCACATTCCAGCAGCGCAGATTCTCGGCGCGGGACGGGTCGTGCCGGGTCTAGAGGATGTTGTGGACGTGATTGGAGACCCTGAACTGGCTTGGGCGTTCCTGACCCAGGAATGGGCCTTCGAGAACACGGTTGCGCTGCCGCTCGATTTGCTCAAGGACGACCGCATCGACGAAGTGCTGGACGCGGCACCCGGTTTTGGTGCCACGTTCACATGAGCGAAGGCCCCTATCGCAGAAGCCGGATCGCTCCCGTATTGATAACGGTGCCCCTGCCTTCCAGCTACCGGATCATGGCGCGCCGCCATCGGTCGGACCCGCTCGGGACGAGCCCGGCCGATTCGCGAATGCCGTGGTGCCGACCGATCACGGCAAATCTGTCCTGACGCTGACCGATTACGCGTGCTGACCCCCGGCGAGAAACGCGGCCAGATGGACGATGGACGCCACGCTTCACGGCGACTTCGGCACCACCCTTGAATGGGCCGTGAACGGCAGGGGAAAGGGGCGGCCGACACTCCCAGATCGGGAATGTCGGTCTCAGTGGTAGCGGGGGAACGCTCGTAACTTTTTATCGACGGATTGAGCACAATGAAACTGCACTTCGAATTATTGAGCCGCGGCTGACAAGTGTTGAAGATGACTCTGCTGTGAGTGTCCCGATGATCCGGGGTGATGCCGGATTGAGTGAACTCGTTCCTCTCGACGTGATGGGCGGAGGCATGACCGGGATCGCACGCGTCATCCTTACGATTTCTGCGGCCCCCGTCTTTCATTCGAGATTCTGTCCACCACTTGCATAACTCGATCAGTTCAGAATCACGTTGTTCTCAATTGGGATGGCGTGAAAATGGCGTTTCTGGATTTTCATGATCATGGCGCGGCATCGGGAAGCAGCTGGGTGAGGGTGAAAGCCATCACCTTTGCACTGTCCATCATGTCTTCAATATCGACCCATTCGTCTGGTTGGTGCGCGAGCTCGAGCCGTCCGGGACCATAAGCGATGCAATTCTTCATATGTCCAATACGGTCGATATGTTTTTGATCATAAGTTCCCGGTGACACAATATATTCAGGGTCAATGTTCAGAACCTTTTGAATGGCCTCCGCGACGCTGGTGACAATCGGGGCATCCCTTTGGGTCAGCGTTGGCTGCACCGAGAATATTTCACGAATATTGTAGTCGAAATCAGGCCTCTCCTGTTTGATTCTGTCAAGCATGGAAATGATTTCGTTGCGGACCTCTTCGCGGGATTCTTCCACCAGATATCGACGGTCAAGGACCATTCGACAGCGATCAACAACGCATGGCGTCGAAAATCCCATTTTCCCGTCGGTTGTTTCCCCCGGACCTGCATGAATGGAATTGATGTTCAATGATGATTGTCGGGCTTGCTTGGGAACAACCGGCATTTCAGTTCGTTTAGAGGCGAGGAGAGGGAAGAGTTCGGACTCAATTGCGGCGAGAACTGCCGACATATGTCGGATTGCACAGTCACCGAGAAAGGGCATTGATCCGTGTGCGATGCGCCCCTTGGTTTCAATTTCAGCCCACCAGACGCCACGGTGGCCGAGACAAATCCGGTTCTTTCCGAGTGGCTCAGGAATGATCGCATGCTGGATTCTCTGAGGTGAGAAGTGGCCATGTTCGGCGAGCCATGCCACACCACTGAATCCACCTGATTCCTCATCAGTTGTCGCCGAAATCTCAATGGCACCACAAAAATGCGGGCGGCAGACGATAAAGGCTTCAGCGGCAATAATCGAGGTGGCGAGACCGCCTTTCATGTCACAGGCTCCGCGCCCGTAGATGCGTCCATCCCTGACAACCGCCGCGAATGGATCAACGCTCCAACCCCTGCCGACTTGCACGACATCTGTATGGGAGTTCAAATGAATGCAGTCGCCGCGCCGTGAGCCCTCGTACCGAGCAACGAGATTGAACCGCGGGTAAAGATCGCTGTCTTCTACGGCATCGTTTGCCCGAATCAGTTCGCAGGAAAATCCACTGTCGTACAGCCGCTCACGCAGCAACTCACAGATATCAAGATAATGTTCTCCCGGTGGATTGATTGTCGGTATGCGGATGAGCTGTTGCGTGAGCGAGACAAGTTCATCACGACGACCTTCGATTTCAATAGCGATCTTTTGTGCAGTGTCCATGACTGACAATTCGTAATCCGGATTTCTGACGACAATTTCCAATGCCTTTGGTCATTGGTTCCGTACAATAGAATAAAGGGGGATGATCTTCCAGAATACAGATCGACCAACCGGTGGTGTGTTGCGTGGCACGACAACGGAAGCGGTTCCGCCTGGAGTCTTGCTGTCTTTCAGAAGCACGCTTTGTCGATCTCATCATCGGTGAAATATTTGAATGTATTGTAACTGCTCACCCCCATGATTCCGTCCTGATGCCGGGCCGCCCGCAGGCGCGGG
>JAPOTI010000017.1 GCA_026709265.1 Paracoccaceae bacterium
GGGATTTACCTGATGGCCGGCGTGGTGGCCGCACGATAATTGTCAACGGGCCTTAATCTCTTGCCTGGGCACAAAGAACAAGAATCCAGGCACGGATCGTACGCGTATTGGCATAAGCCTGGATCTGTCGATCGCTGGCCTCTCGGATCAAGCGCGCGGTCAGCCCAAGAGCGCTCGCGATGAAACGCTCTGCCAATGCGCGCCCTCCGGGATCGCGCGCAAGGGCTTTCTCGACTGTGGCATGATGCGTTGGTGTGCCGACATTGCCGAGAAACCGGATGTCAGGACCGTCCGTCGCTGTGCCATTGGCACGTTCACCAAAAGCATTGCGCCATTCATTCGGCGGCGCAAATTCAGCCGGCAGAAGATCAACTTCAATATCGTCCTCGACCAGCAACTGCAGGATTTGTATGGCAAGTCCCAGAAGTTTGTCAATCTCGCGATCACCAGCGACCCGTTCCAAAGCGTCAAGCGTTTCGGTATCATCTTCGTCCTCGGCAAAATTGACCGCACGCACCAATGTGTCGACCGGGACATGGAGCGTTTGAATGTCTCTTTCGGATGATTCCTCTTCTTCTTTTTCTTCCCCTCCCGATGGTCTCAACTCCACGTCTTTGGGCTGTGGATGTTGCGGTTCTTCTTGAAATTCTTCGTCTTGATCAGCAGGATCTGCGTCGTTTTCAGGACTCCGCTCCAACTTCTCGACCCGCACCAGCTGATCTTGCAGTGACTGAATTTGATCGTGCAAGCTGTGCTGGCGATGCTCGAGATTCATCTTGAAGTGGAAAATCAGTGCGAATGCCCAAATCAGCAACAATGGCATCAGAAACAGGATGATGGTATCGAGGATTGACGGGCTGGTTGCCGGGTTTGATCCTGAGAACAGGATCAGCAGACGGATGGCGCACCAGGAGATTGAGGCGACGATGGCAGTCAGGATGGGGAGACGCAACCACGAGCGACCCGATTCGTCTCCAATGAACCATTGGGTACGTCTCACGTGTAGTTCACTTCAATAATCGTGAAATTCTTTGTACCGCGCGGCGATTCAAATTCGACCGTGTCTCCTGCATTGTGACCGATCAATGCGGCGGCGAGCGGGGCCTTCATGTTCAAACGCCCGTTTCTTGGATCAGACTCGGCCTCACTGACAATCTGATAGGTGGCCTCGCGTGCGTTGCTCTCGTCACGAACTGTCACCGTTGCACCAAACTTGATCGGTCCTTCGAGTGCCGACACATCAATGATCTCAGCACTGCTGAGGATCGCATCGAGCTCTTTGATTCTGCCTTCGATCCAGCCCTGTTGTTCACGCGCCGCGTGGTATTCCGCATTTTCACTGAGATCACCATGCGCACGGGCTTCGGCAATGGCTTCGATGATTGCCGGGCGATCAACGGTCTTGAGGCGGGTCATTTCGGCAGAGAGTTTCTCGTGCCCGCTGCGAGTCATTGGAGTTCGATTCATGGTTCTGGTTCAACCTCTGTTCCTGTTTTCAATAGAGACGCAAGATCAAACGTCAAGTGAGTCGTGAAAACAGGGCGAGGTCCAAGGATCGGGAATACGAAAATGAATTCATTTCTGGTATTGGCACAATCTGGCAGATACCGGGTACTTGGGTTAGGTTGCCGATAGCGTGCCATGATCACGACACTTGAGATGTCGTGCCGTTTTTGGCGCTGTTGGATCATGAACCGCCGACCGGGCTGTCCACTTGGCGGTTCCTCGCTTCGCAATCACAGTCAGGAGTCATGGCGTTGACAGAACCCGATCGCGAATCCATGCAGTTCGACATTGTGATTGTCGGTGCCGGTCCGGCAGGCCTGTCAGCGGCAATCAGGCTCAAACAGCTGGATCCATCTATTGACGTCTGTGTTCTCGAGAAGGGATCCGAAGTGGGAGCACATATCCTGTCCGGGGCTGTGCTTGATCCTGTTGGCCTGGATCGTCTGTTTCCAGATTGGCGGGAACGGGATGCGCCCGATTTCGTCAGGGTGGAACAGGACAATTTTTACCTGCTCGGCGCCGCCGGACAGATACGTGTGCCCAATTGGCCGATGCCGCCGCTGATGCGCAATCACGGAAATTATATCGTTTCGATGAGTCATCTGTGTCGCTGGCTGGCGGCAAAGGCGGAGGCCTTGGGGGTCGAGATTTATCCCGGAATGGCCTGTTCCGATCTGGTCGTCGGGAACAATGGTGAAATCGCCGGAGTCATCGCCGGGGAGTTCGGGCGATCGCGCGACGGGGATCCCGGTCCGTCCTACGAACCCGGTATGCGGATCCTTGGAAAGTATGTGTTTCTCTGTGAAGGTGTGCGGGGATCCCTCAGCAAACAGGTCATCCAGCGATTCGCGCTGGATAAAGATAGCGATGCCCCGAAATTTGGCCTCGGGATGAAGGAAATCTGGGAGGTATCGCCTGAACAGTGCCAGCCGGGAACGGTGACCCACACTGCGGGTTGGCCGCTTTCATCGCAAGCGGGCGGGGGTTCGTTCATCTACCATATGCAGGACAATCAGATCAGTATCGGGTTTGTCGTCCATTTGAACTACCGAAACCCGTATCTGTTTCCTTACATGGAGTTTCAGCGATTCAAACATCATCCGATGGTCGCGCGCCTGCTCAGTGGTGGTCGCCGCATCGCCTATGGGGCACGAGCGATTACCGAGGGCGGCTGGCAATCGCTCCCAAGACTCTTCTTTCCCGGGGGCATTCTCGCCGGTTGCGCCGCAGGATTTGTCAATGTCCCGCGCATAAAGGGCAATCATAACGCAATGCTGAGTGGTATTGCAGCTGCCGAGTCCGCTTATCCGGCATTGTCGGCGGGACGATCAGGAGATGAGTTGAAGGATTACGATAACGCTATCCGGAACGGTCCGGTCGGCCGCGACTTGAAGCAGGTGCGCAATGTCAAACCACTGTGGTCCAAATACGGGATTGGCGTATCCTTTGCTGCCGGTTCATTCGATATGTGGGTATCCCAACTTACCGGTTGGAACCCGTTCGGGACCCTCAGTCACGGTGAAAGCGACGCAGCAGCAACCGAACCGGCATCTCAACATCAGCCGATTGAATATCCCAACCCGGACGGCAGGTTGAGTTTCGACAGGTTAACCAATGTGAGCTATTCTGGAGTCAATCACGAAGAGGAGCAACCATGCCACCTTCATGTCATTGACTCCGATCTACCGGTTTCGGTAAATCTGCCGCAATATGCTGAGCCAGCACAGCGTTATTGTCCCGCTGGAGTGTATGAAATTCTTTATGATCGCGACGGTAAGAATCCCCAATTCAAAATCAATCCCACCAACTGCGTCCATTGCAAAACCTGTGATATCAAGGATCCTTCGGCCAATATCGAGTGGCATGTCCCGCAGGGCGGTGACGGACCCAATTATCCGAACATGTAGGCGCAGCATGGATTGTGTGGAATCTGCGTATTCGGTAGACCGGGTTTGCCCATGTTAAGTCAATATCGGACCCTTCTGGTATCTGTTTGTCTGGCGTTTGCGTCGCTGACATTCGCATCCCATGCAGCCGATGAAAACGTGGTGTCAGGTGAGCAGGGCACAAAATACTTGGTGGCGCGCAGCAAAGCCTTGTCATATGACTTTGTCGGTGCGGCTGAGTTGTTTCGGGAACTCATTCGTCAATCTTCCAAAGATCTTCATCTTCTGGCCACGTCTCTGCCCATCTTCATCGTCGAAGGTGATCTCGAGAGTGCCATGGAAACCGCTTCTGAAATTGAAGAATTGGATGAAGACGACCTGTTGTCTGATATCGTACTCTTGGCCGCGGATTTGAGTGCTGGGGACTACGAAAAAGCCCTGATTCGATCGACGTCGCTCGAGGCCTTCATCGGGCCTGATTTGCCTGAAGTGGTCAGGGGATGGGTTTATGTCGGAATGAACGACATGGCTTCTGCCGAAGATTCCTTTGGCACTGAAATCGCTCAAGGGGCACAGGAACTGTTATCGTTTCATCGGGCGTTGGCCCTGGCGACGACCGGAGATTTTGAATCTGCAGAGAATCTGATGGGGGAGATTGCCGGGCGCGATCAGGTTCCAAGATCTATACCCGACCAATTGATCACAGCCTGGGCTCAGGCATTGGTACAGCTGGACAAGAGAGACGAGGCGTTGCAGCTGATGCGCAGCTTTGGCCATGAGCGGGTCCCGGACCATGTCGCCGAAGGTTTAAATGATCTTGATCGGCGGATTGAGGCGGGAGACCAGGTTGATTTTGACTTTGTCACGGGTCCGGCCACAGGCGTTGCTGCATTCTTTCTTTCGGTCGCAAGAGATTTGGCCATTGATGGCGACGAGAGGCTGCAGGCCGCGATTATCTTTGTCCGGCTCGCAGAGATTCTTGATCCTGACAATCCGATAATTGCGCATACGCTGGGCGAATATTTCGGTAATCTCGGCAGTTATGAGTCGGCCATCGCCAGCCTGGATACGATTGACGAAAATGATCCGGCGCATTTTCTCGCAGAGATTGAGGCTGCCCAATGGCTCAGATCAAGCGGACAGATAGACGAGTCCTTTCGCCGCCTTGACGCAGTCAAGAGTCAGTATGGCGACAAGGTCCGGGTTCATCTTGCGATTGGGAATGGGCGGCTCAATGACAATGCGTATGATCTGGCGGAGATCGCTTTTGATCGCGCCCATCAATTGACACTTGCGCGTGCTCCTGAAAATCCTGGCGACGAGCAATATCAAGCCTATTTCGAGGGAAACTGGTACCCGCTTTTTTCTCGTGCGATTGCGCGCGAGCGGCTTGGTGAATGGGAACGGGCAAAAAGTGATCTGGAACTGGCCGCGGAATATTCAGAGGGGCACCCCTATGTCATGAATTATCTGGGCTACAGCATGCTGATACAAGGTGAAGATTCGCAGTTGGCCGAACAATATATTGCGATGGCGGTGGCTGCGGAACCGGATAATGGCGCCTTTATCGACTCATTGGGATGGGCGTATTTCTTGCAGGGTCGTTACGAAGAGGCTTTGCCGCTTTTGGAGCGGGCGGTGCGCCTGTTACCGAACACTGCGGAGGTGATTGACCATCTGGGTGATGTTTACTGGAAGGTGGGACGCAAACGCGAGGCAATTTTTCAATGGAAACGTGCTTTGCTGTTTGAAGATGAATACGTGGACGCAGATCGTGTCGAGCGAAAGATCGATATTGGCCTGGACCGGGTGCTAGAGGAGGAAGCAGCTGCTAACGACCCCAATTGAAGGCGCGGCCCATGCCAAGATCAATTTGGCATTGCATCTTCGTGGCCGACGTGCTGACGGATATCATCTGATTGAGTCTCTGGTCGCATTTACGGCACTTGGCGATACTGTTGCGGCGGTCCCGTCGCATGAATTGACTTTGTCCGTCTCCGGGCATTTTGCCGAAAATGTTCCTCACGGCCCTGACAATCTGATTGTGAGAGCTGCCAGATTGCTGGCCGCGCGGCGCGGCGCGACGGTCTCGCTGGTTAAAGATCTGCCGGTTGCTGCGGGTTTGGGCGGTGGTTCCGCCGATGCCGCTGCCGCGATGCGGCTCTTGTCCCGATTGTGGGATGTTCCACTCCCGAGGCTGAGTGACACGGCAGAATTAGGGGCTGACTTGCCGGTATGTGTCAACAGCGTGGCCGCACGCGTCGAGGGAATTGGTGAATTTGTGACGGAGCTTCCGCCGCTTCCGCCGCTTTCGGTGCTTCTGGTCAATCCCGGTGCCATGCTGTCGACCGCAGAGGTTTATGCGGCTGCATCGCACCCTGATATGCCGCCATTGCCTCCCCTGCCGTTATTCCAGGAAGCAAGAGAATTGGCAGCGTGGCTTCAACTTCAGCGTAATGACCTTGAAGATCCTGCGCTTCGTTTATGCCCGGTGGTCGCTGATGTCCTGGCTACCTTGCGCACGGGAAGTGATTGTCTGCTGGCCCGTATGTCCGGTTCCGGCAGCACCTGTTTTGGACTGTTCACCACGCCGGCCCATGCGGCACGGGAGGCGGAGAGAATCGCTGCGTCGAATCCTTCATGGTGGGTGCGTTCAACATACCTGATTGAGTGACAGGCATTTGTTTCGATGGTTTCAGGCAGCATGTGAATCGAACGGCCCAATTGGTGTGACTGGACTGTTGGCGGGCGCGTCCGGTCAGTTTTGACGGATGGCCGAAAAATCTGCGAGCCATTCCAGGCGATCCCGCAGGGGATGAGGCGGTAAATTTTCCAATTCGCGTTTTGCCTTTTCCGACCAGGCAACGGCTTCTTCCTGCACCTGCTCGAGATGGCCACGTGATTTCAACAGAAATCTGACATATTCGAAATCACCCTCGTGCTGCTGGCCTTCGGCAATGGTTCGTTTCCAGAAATCCTGCTCCTCGGTTGAGGCCGCCTGCATGGCTCGAATCATTGGAAGGGTCATCTTGCGATCACGAAAGTCATCGCCAAGATCTTTACCGAGTGACAGTTTGCACCCATCAAAATCGAGGACATCATCGCGAATCTGGAAGCTGATTCCAAGTGCCCTGCCAAACCGAAAAGCTGCCTGGCTCTCCGATTCGCTGGCACCCGCAATCAATGCGCCAACCTGAGCCGCGGCAGCGAACAGGCAGGCCGTCTTGCCATTGATGATACGAAAATAATCATCTTCACTGATGGTGATATCATGTTGCCAGGCGAGTTGCATGACTTCGGCTTCGGAGATCGTCACCGAGCTTTCCGCAATAACGGCCAAGGCTGCCAGTGATCGTGTGTCGACCATCAGTTGAAAGGCACGGGCAAAGAAGAAGTCGCCGACCAGAATCGATGATTTATTGTCCCAAAGGAGATTGGCAGTCGGACGACCACGGCGTTGGCTGCTCGAATCAACGACATCGTCATGCAGCAGGGTGGTGGTATGGATAAACTCTATCGCCGCCGCGAAATTCAGATGATGGCGTCCTGTTGGTCCAAAAAGACAGGCACAGGCGATCGTCAATATGGGCCGCAGGCGCTTGCCGCCGGCACTGAAGATATATTCTCCAATTTGCACGATTCGGGCGACATATTCCGAATCCAGATTCTCTTGAATAAGGGATTCGACAATGCTCAACTCGTCATGAAGATCATGACGCAGCGCCTGCACCGGATCATCGTACTTGCAAGACAGGACAGATGCAGTCTGAAATTCACTCGACAATGCGGATTCCTGCATGCTAGTGACCTCCGATGCGCGAATTGTTCAGAAGCAATGATCCAACGGCAATTGCCTGCGCTTCGGCGATGCTGGAAGGAGAAGGTATAACCTGTTTTGTGATGGATGTCCATATGAGTTCACTTGAAGGCTCAATCGGTATTCTTCCAAGACGGATGATGGTTCCCGAAGTTGAATTTGATCGCGCACGCAGGACACTCATCGACAATGGCCTCGACCTGTTTGACTCCTGATATTGTATCCGATTGCGGTCAGGCTCTGACCCGTGATGGTTTTCTCAACGGTGATGTGACGGCCTTTCAACCACGCGATGGCTATCGTGCAGCCATCGACCCCGTCCTGCTGGCTGCTGCGATCAACCCTGACATGGGTCAGTCTGTACTCGAGCTGGGCTGCGGATCCGGCATTGCTCTGCTGTGCCTGTGCAAGCGCATGACGGGCGTCGTGGCAAGCGGGCTGGAAATCTATCCGTTTCATGTCGAATTGGCCCGACGCAATGCCGTCGAAAACGGGCTCAAGATCGATATTTGGTACGGTGATATTGCGAACCCGCCCAAGGATCTTCTCCGGAACAGTTTTGATTTTGTCATCGCGAATCCGCCATTTCGTATCAAAGACAGAGGAAAGCTGCCGGCCAATGAGAGTCGCCGTATCGCAGAAGTCGAAACCGTTCCCCTATCGGTCTGGTTGGAATCTGCGGCGCAGCAACTCAAATCATCGGGTCAACTTGCCATGATCATTCCTCCTGCGCGTCTGCCTGACCTGCTTTGCTGTCTTCCCGGGACGACGCTTGGCGGCGTCATCGAAGTCAAACCTGTTCGTGCCCGGCCTGATCGTGCAGCGGTGCGGTTGTTGTTGCGCGCCCACAAGACCAGTTCGCCGCTTGATTTTGTTCTGCTGCCTGATCTCATTCTTCACACCAACGACGGCAATAAATTCTCTCCCGAAGCCGAAAGTATCCTGCGCAACGCGTCCCGCATTGAATTTTGAGGAATGTGCGGCAAGTCCATGAGCAGCGGCACCTTCATACCGATGATGCCGCGCATTCCTGCAATTTTGTTCTGTCTGGCTTTGTATCCCGTGCTCTCGCAGTTTCCTGGTGCCTGCGATGCGTGGAAAAGGCCTGATTGATGACGGTGGTCGCTTGCAATTGACGCCATTTTGGCCGAATATGCGCGGCAGCAATATATGGGTCATTTGCAAATATCGAGGAGCGAAAATGACATTGGAAAATCAATTGGAATCATTGCGCAAAGAACATGACGATCTGTCCCGACAGGTGGAGATAGTACAGAGTCAACCTGGTGCTGACACGATTGCACTCACCGAAATGAAGAAGCGCAAACTCCATTTGAAAGAGAAAATTTTTGCGCTCTCCAAAGACTGAACATAACTGATCGAAGACAAAGCAAGACGTCAACGGTCGCGAACAGACTGAACCGAAACCTGCGCGGGTCCTGTGGGCCGTGCACCGGGGTTTTGTCTGTCAATTTCAAGAATGACTGCACAGCAATGTCCGTATCGTGGCTAATGCATATACTGGCCACCATTCGCGCTGAGCGTGGAGCCGGTCATGAACCCGGCGTCATCAGATGCAAGAAACTCTACGATTCTCGCAATTTCGTCGGGCTCTCCGAGTCGACCGACCGGAATTTGCGCGATAATTGACTCGCGGACTTTCTCAGGAACCGCCATCACCATCTCTGTGCCAATATATCCCGGACAGATGGCATTGACCGTGATTCCGAAACGTGCCCCTTCTTGCGCGAGTGCCTTGGTGAAACCGAGTTCGCCTGCTTTTGCCGCCGCATAGTTGGTCTGACCCATCTGTCCCTTTTGCCCGTTGACCGAAGAGATATTGATGATGCGACCAAACTTGCGTTCCCGCATTCCCGCCCAGACATGATGGGTCATGTTGAACACACCATTCAGGTTGGTTTCGATGACCTGACGCCATTGGTCCGGCGTCATCTTGTGAAACATCCCATCGCGCGTGATGCCGGCATTGTTGACGAGAATATCGATCGGGCCCATTGCCGCCTCAACCCTGCCGATTCCGTCCGCACAGGCATCATAGTCGGCAACCGACCATTGGAAACTGCCGATACCGGTTGCTTTCTCAAATGCAGCGGCAGCTTCCTCGTTGCCTGCATAACTGGCAGCCACACTGTATCCCGCCTTCGCCAATCGCTGGCTGATCGCGGCACCAATTCCCCGCGTACCACCCGTTACCAGTACCGTTTTTCCCATCACCGTTCTCCTTTATCCGTGATTTGAATATGGCGCGGAATTGGTTGCCAACGCCACAGCAAAAAGAGGCGCAGATTTCAGTCCCGTGCCACACACAAGGCAACACCCATGCCACCGCCGATACACAATGTTGCCAACCCTTTTTTCGCATCCCGGCGCTTCATTTCGTGAAGAAGCGTCGTCAGAATACGACAACCGGAAGCACCTATCGGATGTCCAATGGCAATCGCACCGCCATTGACATTGACGATTTCCGGATCCCAGCCGAGTTCCTTGTTGACAGCACAAGCCTGTGCGGCAAAGGCTTCATTGGCTTCGATCAAATCAAGATCACCATGGCCCCATCCCGCTTTTTCCAACGCTTTGCGTGTTGCGTGAACCGGGCCAATTCCCATGACCGAAGGATCAACTCCGGCCGTTGCGTAAGAGACGATGCGGGCCAGGGGTTCAATGCCGCGCTTCTCAGCTTCTTCATCACGCATCAAAAGGACTGCAGCCGCCCCATCGTTAATTCCTGATGCGTTGCCTGCTGTGACCGAACCTTCGCGGTCGAATGCCGGGCGCAGCTTGGTCATGTTTTCGATTGTTGCGCCAACGCGAATATATTCGTCTGTATCAATGACGGTTTCACCGCGACGTGACTTGATGGTGACCGGGGTGATCTCATCAACAAATTTTCCGGCCTTTTGTGCCGCTTCCGCCTTGTTTTGCGATGCGACGGCGAACGTATCCTGCTGCTCACGATTGATTTGCCATTTCTGCGCTACATTTTCTGCCGTAATGCCCATATGATAGCCATTAAAGGCATCCCACAAGCCGTCGCGGATCATCGAATCGACAAAGCCGAGATCGCCCATCTTCTTGCCATTGCGCAGATGTGCGACATGCGGCGAAAGGCTCATATTTTCCTGACCGCCAGCGGCGACAATCTCGGCGTCGCCAAGCTGGATATGCTGACAACCGATGGCGACCGACCGCAGCCCTGATCCACAAACCTGGTTGATTCCCCATGCCGAGCTTTCGATCGGCAGACCCGCCTTTATATGTGCCTGGCGCGCCGGGTTTTGACCTTGACCGGCTGATAGCACCTGGCCGAGAATAGTCTCGTCAACTTCGTCCTTGTTGACATTGGCACGTTCGGTGACTGCCTCGAGGACAATGGCACCGAGTTCATGCGCCGGCATCGACGAGAGTGATCCATTAAAGCTGCCGACGGGAGTCCGCGCAGCGCCAGCAATTACGACATTGGTCATGAATGATCGTCCTTAGATTGCATCCTGCGACCCATCTTCACGGCCGCTTTTTCTTCAAATGGGGAGTGTCGGCAAATCCACAAGACCCATTTTTGCTGCAATGCAGAAAAAATGCTGCAGGGGGACCATTTACGCGTCAGGATTGACGAGATGACGGATGATTTGCTGTGCGGAATCGGAGTCCCATTCGGCATCGCCAGTCAAGCGTGCGACTTCTTCTCCGTTGCGGTTGACCAGAATCGTCGCGGGTAAACCGCGTACCCCCATGGCAGTTGACAATGACAATCTCGGATCGAGGCGGATGAGCAGATCGTCGACACCTGCACTTTCAAGAAAGGATGTTATGCCCGCCGCTTCGTTGCGTCCGGTTGCGATGGCGATCACCTTGACCTGTTCGCGTGAAAACAGTTCCTGGAGCCGGTCCAGTGCCGGCATTTCCTTCCGACAGGGTGCGCACCAGGTCGCCCAGAAATTGACGACCAGCACCGATCCGAAATGGTTGCTGAGCATGTCCTCCTGTCCATCCTGGGTCAACATGGGTAAGGTCGACACGTTGCGTGGAGCTTCATGAACAATCAGCTTTTTGAGCGTTCCTGCACGTGCATCGAGGAGCGATTGGCGGTCCAATGCTGTTACCGGAGCGTAAATTGCGCCAACCATGATCAATGCGTATAGTCCGGTGCGCAATAACGGGGCCCTGAGACAGAAATGAATCGTACGGATGGCAGAATCCAGCAGGAGTGACAGGTTGCTTTCAGGGCGTTTCTCGGGGGGACGATCGAAACTTCTGGACGCAATCAACGTCTCAATCGACTTCGACAAGCGATTGTGGAAGCAGGACATTCGGGGTTCCCTCGCACATTGTGATATGCTGGCTGAACAAGGCATTATCTCAAGCACCGATGCAGCCTCAATCGCAAAAGGCCTGCAAGCCATTCAAATCGAGATTGCCGACGGTGAGTTTGATTTCAAGTCCGATTTGGAAGATATTCACATGAATATCGAGGGCCGTTTGCGGGAAATGATTGGTCCAGTTGCGGGTCGTCTGCATACCGCCCGTAGTCGCAATGACCAGGTTGCCACCGATTTCAGATTGTGGACGCGCGCGAGTTGCTCTGTCATTGATTCACAAATCCGCCAGTTGATGACAGCATTGTTGGACCAGGCCGCGGCCGGAGCCGACATGGTGATGCCTGGCTTTACCCATTTGCAAGTCGCCCAGCCAATCACCTGGGGGCACCATATGATGGCTTATGTCGAGATGTTTGGTCGTGATCTCACGCGATTTGCCGACGCGGCCAAACGGATGAACGAATCGCCGCTCGGTGCCGCTGCACTGGCCGGGACATCATTTCCAATTGACCGGTTTCGGACGGCCAAAGCGTTGGATTTTGACCGTCCGATGGCCAATTCAATCGATGCAGTGAGTGATCGGGACTTTGTCATTGAGTATCTGTCTGCAGCTTCCATCACCGCGGTTCATCTTTCGCGGCTTGCAGAAGAGGTCGTTCTATGGTGTTCGGATTTGGTGTCTTTTGTGCAGATCGGGGACTCTTTCACGACCGGTTCCTCAATCATGCCACAGAAACGCAATCCCGACGCCGCCGAGCTCATTCGTGCCAAGACGGGACGAATCTCGGGATCTCTGGTTGCATTGCTCACGATCTTGAAGGCCTTGCCGCTGGCTTATTCAAAGGATCTGCAGGAGGACAAGGAACAGTTGTTTGATGTCGCTGACAATTTGGAACTGTCCCTTGCGGCGATGGAAGGTCTGTTGCGGGAGATGACACCGGACATCTCCCGATTGTCTGATGCCGCTGGAAGCGGTTATTCGACGGCAACAGATCTTGCAGACTGGCTGGTCCGGGAAGCCGGGTTCCCATTTCGTGAGTCCCACGAAGTTGTCAGCGGCCTGGTGCGACTGGCACATGATCGTGGATTAACGCTCAGTGAATTGACAATGGATGAACTGCAGGCCGCATGCCCGGCGATTACCGCGGCGGCGCGCGAGATTCTTGATCCCAGAAAATCAGTGATGTCACGAACGAGTTATGGCGGTACGGCCCCTGAGCGCGTACGCGAACAAATCCAAGCTTGGAAGGAAAAGCTGGCATGCGAGCGGGATTGATCTTGTTGCTGGCTGTGGTCCTCGTCGGGTGCGGGGTCAAGGGTGATCCGATCACGCCAGGTCAAACTCAAGAAGATGACCGCGTCATTGTCCGATAGTTTCCAGATCTGATGTTTGAATATACGAATGGAGAGATGTGTGCCGAAGATGTCGCTCTCAGCGTCATCGCTGCAGAGGTCGGGACTCCCGCCTATGTCTATTCCTGCGGCGCGTTCGAGTCGCGGTTTCACGAATTTGAGACCGCCCTGGCGGGATCGAATTATTTGATCTGCTATGCCATGAAAGCCAATTCCAATCAGGCCGTTTTGCAACTCCTGGCCGGGTTGGGGGCGGGATTTGATGCCGTTTCGGGGGGAGAAGTCGCGCGTGCCGTCGCCGCAGGAGTTCAAGGAAAGAGAATTGTTTTTTCCGGGGTCGGCAAAAGCCGTGATGAACTCAGCCGCGCGCTGGACGCGGGGGTTTGCCAATTCAATGTTGAAAGTGAAGCTGAACTGGCGATTCTCAACGAAATCGCATGTTCAAAGGGGCGTGTCGCTCCCATTGCCATCAGGGTGAATCCCAATATCGATGCCGGAACGCATAGCAAGATCTCGACGGGCAAAGCCGATAACAAATTTGGTATTCCCATTTCACGTGTCCGGGAAGTGTATCAGAATGCCGCGTGTCTGGATGGGGTCCGAATTGAAGGTCTCGACATGCATATTGGTTCGCAGTTGACTGACCTCGCACCTTACCGTCAGGCGTTCAACACGGCCGGCGATCTGGTGCGGATGTTGCGCGGCGATGGGCATGCGATTGACCGACTGGATCTCGGTGGCGGGCTGGGGATCGACTATCAGGGCGACGCGGATGCAACACCCACAGCCGCAGAATATTGTGCCCTGGTCCGCCAATGCACTGCGGAGCTTGGCTGCGAAATTGTCATTGAGCCCGGGCGTTATATTTCAGGTCATTCAGGAATATTGTTGACTGAGGTGATCATCGTCAAGGAGGGTGAATCACGTACATTTGTCGTTGTTGATGCGGCGATGAATGATTTGCTGCGACCTGCGATGTACGGTGCCTTCCATCGTATCGAACCTGTCATTGCGCCGCAGGATGGTGCTACCTTGATGCCATGTGATATTGTCGGCCCGGTCTGTGAAAGCAGCGACACCTTTGCGATGCAGCGCCAGATGCCGCAGGTGGATGTTGGCCAGTTGCTGGTGATCCAAGGTGCCGGAGCTTATGGTGCAGTTATGGCATCCGAATACAACACCCGGCCGCTTGTGCCGGAAGTCTTGGTACGTGGGAGTCGGTTTGCAGTAATCCGGCATCGCCCCTCAATTGATGACATCATTGCCCGTGATCGCATCCCGTCATGGCTTTGAATGATCCTGTGCGCAGCGAATTGAGCGACCTTGTCAACCCCCAAGCAGGCGCCATCACGGCATCGGGCAAGATGAGCCGAACCATGCCAATCATTGGCATGGTTCTTTGTCTGGTCATGTCTGGCGCCGTTTCAGGTGACACCTGGCGCGGGATTCAGGTTGCACCGGAGCATCGTTGCTCGGAGTATGATCGCCAGCGTGACTATCGTTACCCGCAATCAGTCGAAAAGCAGATCGTGCAAGAGACCGGTGCTATATATGGCCCTTATACCGGCACATGTTTTGATTCGATGCGGCAGAGCGATATCGAACATATCGTTGCAGTGAGCGAGGCCCATGATTCTGGACTTTGTGCACGCGACCGAACCATACGCAGGCAATTTGCTTCAGATGTCCGAAATCTCACATTGGCGCGCCCCGATATCAATCGAAACCAAAAACGTGCCAAGGATGCCGCCGAGTGGCTGCCTGATCGCAACCGCTGCTGGTTTGCCAATCGTGTGGTTGAGGTTCGCCGCGCCTATGATTTGACGATTGATCAGAGAGAGGCAGACGCTCTGGACAGGATCTTGTCCAATTGCGCGAGCACTGACATGGAACCGTTTGTCTGCGATGTCAATTTCCAGTGAGCATTGACTTTACGGAATTGATACCAGCCGCATAAGATTCCAATAGGGGTGCAATTCCAGGAAAGTGCGCCGAGATTTGGGCTGAAAATCCATATGCGAAACCAAAACCCGCGAGAAGCAACGCAATCAAGAAGAGGGTGAGTTCGAAGGTGAGGTTTCGTTGTGGCTGAGCCGGTTGCACCACCTGTATCGCGGGTTTTGTGATGTGCGATGATTGTCGTTCCCCAGTGAGTTTGTCCTTCATCTCGGTAGCAAACGCAGATTCTTCGCGCAGGAGTGCGGCGACTTTGGAATGATCCAACCCCGCTGATGGATCGTCGCGTGGAGACTCAAGCCGGTTGGATTCGCCCTCCTGTTTCTGCATGTCACTTCCTTTTGGTGGCGTACTGAATACATTCGTCAATTTTTCCCACGACAAATTATCGTTGACTTGCCGTGTCTGCAAAGCCTGAGCAGGGTGCGTGGTCCCCTCTTTGGTATCTGCAATAGCCGAGAGCCCGGACTCTGTATGTGGCCTGACGGAGCGAGCGACGCGTTGATCAGGGTCAAAAACAGTTGTCGTGGTCTTAAGCCAGTCCGTTCCATCTGACCGAGTCCACACGATGCCAGATCGTCGGGTTCAGGAAAAGCGGTGATACACAAGCGCTGTAAAGCCGTAAGGCCTGCAGAGTGGGTCGGACCGTTGTGCATGTGGATCGCATCAGCGGATCCATTGTGAAGCCAAGTCGCCCCGCTTTCCCATTCGTTTTCCGGGGTCTGACGGGATACCGGGGTTCAGAACCCGATCATCGCGCGTCAAGGTGCAGGACACATGACAGACAGAGCGCTGGCCGAGATGTCCGCACGGTGTCGCGCGGACCGGCATCGTAGCGAGCGGACGGAAGCCCCACGCACCACCACCGTCTCTGTCGCCCGCCCCCGCAGAGACGGGATGTCGCCCAGTCCTCCGGAAAGCACGCAAAGACCGATCGGGTTGTGATGATACGACGCCTGATTGTCCGTACGAACGCTCTCTTGCGAGACGGGTGGGTCTGGACCGAAAGCAGGCCGGAGACGGCGGGGGGGGGGGGGGGGGGGGCGGGGCGGGGGAGGGGTAATAATAGTATTTGGGATAGGGTTGGAGATTATTGCCGGTAATGCCGGTTGTGCATAGCCATTAAAAATAA
>JAPOTI010000025.1 GCA_026709265.1 Paracoccaceae bacterium
AAAAGTCGTCGAATACACGATCTGGGGAATAAAACAGGGAGACACGATCAGGTCAGGGTCCCACAGTTTGCGGTACTCTCGAAACAAGCCTTTTCAGCCGTGAAATTCAGATCAGAGCCTGTTCTCAGCGAAACTCCATCAGTCAGGCTCGCCCGCTGCCGGAACAAGCGCAACCATGATATGACTTGCAGCGATAATTCTCAAACTGATCCTGCTTCGAACGTCAGGTGCACTCTCACCGTGCGGGTTCGGTCGGCGGCGGCGTTGAAAGCCGCGTTGGCATCCTCCAGAGGGCAGCGCAGGGACATGATCGGAGAGACATCAATCCGTCCTGAGATGATCGCACCGACGGCTTCGGCGAACTCGTCGTGAAAGCGGTATGAGCCCTGGACGCGGATTTCCTTGGCGACCAAGGCGTTAATGGGAACCGGTGTCTCACCGGCGACACCGACCTGGATCAGGACGCCACGCGGACGCAGCATTGCAATGGCACTGCGGATTGCGGAGGCGGCAGCTGAGCATTCAAAGGCAAGGTGGAAATAACCTTTATCCTTTGCGTAGACGTCCATCTCCACCGCATCACGGCAAATATTGATTGCCCGGGAGGCACCCATTTTCATCGCAGTGGCCAGCGGTTCGTCATGGAGGTCGGTGATGACGATCTCCGCCGCCCCGGCGGCCGCGGCGGCGGCCACGCAAAGACTGCCGATTGCGCCAGCCCCGGTAATCAGGATCCGCTTGCCACGGACGCCGCCGGATATTTTCATCGCATGCAGGCAGACCGCAAGCGGTTCGGAGCAGGCGGCAGCGACCATGTTTGCGTTTTCGGGAAGGGGCAGGCACTGGGTGGCATCAATGACCGCTTTATCGCGAAACAGGCCCTGGTCATGGGGTAATCGCGCGGCCGATCCATTGAAGCGCATGTTCAGGCAATGCATCTTCAGTTTCTTGGCGCAAAAAGAACAGGCTCCGCACGGCCTGCTGGGATTGATCGCGACCTTGGTCCCCATGGTCAACCCCTCAACTCCCTTGCCGACGGCGAGTACCTGACCGGACACCTCATGCCCGAGAATGATCGGCTCCCGCACCCGGACCGCGCCGATTCCACCCTCGTTCACATAATGCAGATCGGAACCACAGATGCCGCCGGCATGAACGGCGACCAGGACTTGACCGGGGCCGGGTTGGATGACGTCGACGGTTTCAATCCGCAGATCATTTTGTCCGTGCAGGCGGCAGACGCGGGATTTCATTGGCCTATCCGGTTCAGCGAATCACGAGATTTGGCAGCCAAGTGGCAAGTGGTGGAAAGTAAGAGACCGCAAGAAGCACCAGAATATTGGCCAAGAGAAAAGGCAGAATGGCACGGACGACAGGTCCCAGTGGTAACTGTGCGATGTTGGAACAGACGAAAAGACAGACACCAACAGGTGGGGTCGTCAGTCCGACCATGAGATTGAGGACTGCAAAAGTGGCGAAATGCAGGGGGTCGATCCCGACGGCTTCGGCCAGCGAGAGCAGCGGTACGAAAAGAATGATGAGTGCGGCAATCGTCTCCATGAACATTCCGACAAACAGCAGCAGCAGGTTGATCAGCAAAATGACCAGAAACTTGTTCTCGGTGAAGGAGAGGACACCGGTGGCAATGGTTTGCGGAATGCGTTCGGAGACCAGGATCCAGCCGAACACATTGGCGAACCCCACCAGCGCCAGAATACCGGCGGCGGACACCGCACTGTCTGTCACGATGCGCGGGACCGCGCGGAGTGGCAATTCCCGGTAAATAAAAGCGCCGACGATGAATGCGTAAACGCTGGCCACCACCGCTGTTTCCGTGGGCGTGGCGAGGCCGGACAACAGGCCGTAAATGATCAGAAATGTCATGGCAATGGCCCAGATTGCGCTGCCGAAAGACAGGAGGACTTCCCTGAATCCCTGCCAGGGTTGCCGGGGAAAACCTTTGCGCACGGCTATGATGTAAGCAGTGACCATCATTGCCAGCCCCATCAGAATGCCCGGGACGGCTCCGGCAAGAAACATGCGGCCCACCGATATCCCCGACAGCGCCCCGACGATGATCATCGGAACCGAGGGTGGGATGATCGGACCGACAGTCGAGGAGGCGGCGGTCACGGCAGCAGAAAAATCTGCAGGGTAGCCAGCTTTTTTCATCCCGGGGATGAGGACCCCGCCAAGCGATGCGGCGTCAGCTACCGCAGTGCCGGTGATGCCCCCGAAGAGCATCGAAGCGGCGATATTCGTCAGCCCGAGACCGCCTCGAATCCAGCCGACGATGGAATTGGCAAAACGGATGATTCGTTCGGTGATGCCACCCCGGTTCATCAGATTGCCGGCCAGAATAAAACCCGGAATGGACAAAAGGACGAATACATCCATGCCAGCATACATTTTCTGGGGCATGACCACGTTCGGCACGCCTGAATATGCCAGATAAGCAAGCGAGGACAGACCGAGCGTGATCGCCACGGGAATGCCGACGGCGAGACCACAAATGAAAACAGTGAAAAGGATTGCAACGCCCATCGCCTCAGGCCTCGTCTCTTTTGGCCGGCCGGCCGTCTTCGGTCCCGCTGAGCATGCCGTAGATACGGATCATTCCTGACACGGCGAGGCCAGCGAGCATCAGCCAGACTGAAAAATGGATGAAATCCATGCGTAAGTCGAGCGCCGGCGAGGTTTGCATCTTGCCGATTCCGGTATAAGTCCAGGCGAAAGGAAGGAGGTAGACGGCGAGGCCTGCAGTGGCGACTGCAGCGAGTAGCCGTGTCAACCATGGCAGCGGTCCGGGCAATGCTTCGCTGATCACGTCCACATTGACGAGATCCCCGGTCCTGAATGCGATGCCGACGCCGAATGCGATCATATAGAGAAGGGCGTAGCGCGTGAGTTCTTCCGTCCAGACCAGAGACAGGCCAGCGGACCGTCCGACCACCTGCAACAGAACCGCGGATATCAGAACCAAGAAAGCCAGACCGACGCCAATACGGGCCAGCGAGAACGTCATCCGAAACATAAGGTTGAGCATTCTCGGCAGACTTTCCGACGGCGTGTTATTGCCGGAAGAATATCTCATGCAACGGCAATTCTGCCAGACAATCGCGGAAACTTCAATGCAGTGCCAGCCACTTCGGCTGAATCCCGACTGCCGTGCGACGGAGCGATCTCGACTTTATTGCCATCTGCCTCGTTGGCCCCGAATTCTGTATCGCGCCGCCGTCGGGTTGCCGATGAAATCCAGGCATTTTCTTGGCGCCGCTCAAAAAGAGCGGCGCCAGCCAGGAGAAACTCACTCGACGAACAAGTCTTCAACGATCGGCTTGATCTCATCGTTGACATTCGCCAGCACGGCGTCCTTGGCGGCGGCCTGGAACGCAGCTGCATCGACATCAACGAATGTCATGCCTTTACTCTCAAGGAATGCGCGGTCTTCCGCGAGACTGGCTTCGAAAAGCTCGCGCTCGTAGGCCTGAGCGCGGGCACCGGCTGTCATGACGGCGGCGCGGTCATCTTCCGAGAGCTTGTTCCATGTCGATTCAGCAATGGTCAGATAAATCCATGATCGGACGTGACTGGTCAGGTTGACATGGCTTTGCACCTCGTAAAAGCTTGCTGAGCGGATCAAGGCGAGGGGGTTTTCCTGAGCTTCGATCGTGCCGTTCTGAAGCGATGTAAAGACCTCTGAGAACGCCATCGGACCGGGGTTGGCACCGAGTGCCGCCCAGACATCGACGAAGAGCGGGACGTTGGGGACTCGCATCTTGAGCCCATCCAGATCAGCAGGAGACGTAATCGGGCGATTCGAGGTCAGGTTGCGGGCACCGCGGGCGAAATAAGCGACAGGGCGGATCTGGGCCTTCTCAATAATCTGGGCCTTGATTTCTTCGCCAACCGGGCCCGAGGCGAAGGCGTCCATGTCTTCGATCACCTTGAATGCGTATGGCACCGCCAGCAGAGCGGCTTTCGGTGCCCAGTTCTGCAGCGATTCCCCGGTGATCGTCATATCGACGGTGCCCAGCTGCATCCCGTTGATCAGATCGATTTCCTTGCCCAGAGACTCATTGGGAAAAACCTCGACCGTGATCCGGCCATCCGTCAGAGACGCCAGTTCTTCGCCGAACTTGAGCGAAGCCTTGTGCCATGAGTTATCTTCATTGGCGAGATGGCCAAGTTTCAGCGTCATGTTTTGCGCGGCCAGGGGAGCCGCCAGCACGGCTGCGGTCGTCGCGGCGAGCGCAGCAAGTCTAAGATTGAATTTCATGGTCTAAATCTCCTTAAATTGGGGCTTTGGCCGGAGGAGGCATGCCCTCTTCCGGCAGGTTGAAAAACCGGCTTTCGGTTTCGATGATTTGTGGGAGATCCTTGAGGACCTCCCGCAGATGAAGGCGTATCGCTGTATTGGCTCCGGCGATATCGCCTGCTTCGATCTTGCTGACCACCCTGCGGTGCTGCTCGATCAGCATGTCGACTCGGAATTCGGTCTGCGATAAATAACGGACGCGATCCATCTGGGCCTTCAGGCCTTCGATTTGCCGCCACACGCCGGATTTGCTCGCGGCCTCTGCCAAAGTCCGGTGAAATGCATCGTCGAGACGTATAAATCCACGCGAATCCTTGCCCTTGAGCGATTGCTGTGCCTCAATCTGGCGGCGGAGCTCCGCAATCAATGTCATGTCAGGGTTTGCGGCGAGAATCCTGACAATGTCAGCTTCGATCGACTCGCGCACGAACCGTGCGTCCATAACGGCATGATAGCCGATTCGGGTGACGATCGTGCCTCTTTGCGGAAGAACTTCAAGAAGACCTTGGTCAGAAAGCTTGATGAAAGCGTCGCGCACAGGCTGGCGGCTGACGCCGTAGTGACGCGCGATTTCTGATTCGGAAGTCCGGTCTCCCGGATTGAGATCACACTGAATGATTCGCTCACGCATGATGCGGGTAATTTGCGGTGCGATCGCCGCAGACGGGTCAAGCTGCCAGTCGCGTTCGCTGATAGTTGGTGATTCGGACTTTGACATAGGCCCTATTACCATACTTCCATACTAGTCAGCAAATTGATTTTACGCTATTCATTTTCCTGAGGGTTCGTCATATTCAACACGGTCGCGAGTCAGGAGGCGTATATGGAACAAACTTGGCGATGGTTTGGGCCGCAAGATCGCGTCAGCATCTCAGACATTGCGCAGGCCGGAGCGACAGGAGTTGTGAGCGCACTGCATCACATCCCGGCAGGTGAGGTCTGGCCTGTGGAGGACATCTCGCGCCGCCAGAGTGAGATTGCGAGGATGCAAAATGGATCCTTTTCGAATCTCTCATGGACTGTGGTTGAGAGTCTCCCGGTGAGCGAAGATATCAAAATGCAGAAGGGTGATTGGCGTCAACATATTGCCAACTACACAGCCAGTCTGAAAAATCTTGCCGAGGCAGGAATCGAGACGGTCTGTTACAACTTCATGCCGATCCTCGACTGGACACGCACCGACCTCGCCTGGATTCTCCCGAATGGTGCAACCTGCATGCGCTTTGATCTCTGTGATTTTGCAGTTTTTGATTTGCATATCCTGAAAAGACCTGGCGCCGAAGGGGACTATGATGCTTCGCTGAGATGCACCGCAGAACAGCGTTTCGCCGCGATGACCGATAATGATGTCGTAAAGTTGACGAGCAACATAATCTGCGGGCTTCCCGGTGCGGCAGAGACATTCAGCCTTGAGGACGTGCGCGTTCATCTCGCCGAATATGCCGAGATGAACGCACAGACACTGCGCCGGCATCTCACCGAATTTCTCTCGAATGTCGCACCGGCAGCTCAAGAATTCGGCATCAGGTTGGGCTGCCATCCTGACGACCCGCCTTTTCCGCTTCTCGGCCTGCCGCGCATCATGTCGACAGAGGCAGATTACCGGGCCGTGGTCGCGGCCGTCGATATCCCGGCGAACGGAATCACGTTTTGCTCAGGCGCACTTGGTGCACGACCTGACAACGACTTGCCGGGCATGATGACGCGGCTCGGAGGACGCGTCCATGCGCTCCATTTGCGGAATGTGAAAAGGGAGACGAAGGGTACGCGCGGCTCTTTCTATGAAGCTGAGCATCTCAGCGGCGACACCGACATGGTCGAGCTGATCGCGACCATCCTCAGGGAAGAGGCGCGCCGCAAAGAAGAAGGCCGCAATGACTGGTCGATCCCGTTCAGACCCGATCACGGACAGGACATTCTGGATGATCTTGGTCGCAAGGCGCAGCCTGGTTATCCTGCCATCGGACGGCTGAAAGGACTCGCTGAGTTGCGCGGTGTGATCACGGCTCTTGAGTCCCGTACTTTCGTGAAGTGACCGATCGACTCGGGCTATCGGCGGGACTGGCCGCGGATGTCAGCCTTCCAGACTATCAGCGAGACAATCATGGTGTCGGCATTGTGCATTTCGGCATGGGTGCTTTTCATAAAGCGCATCAGGCTGTCTACACGGATGACGCTCTGGCGGCGTCAGGCGGCGACTGGCGGATCGCTGGTGTGAGCCTGCGCAGCGCAGCCCCGGCGCAGGAACTGATGCCACAGAGTTGTCTCTACACGGTGATCGAAAGGAATGCAGAGGGCGCATCGGCCCGGGTCATTGGATCGATTGCGGCGGCGCTTTGCCTGCGGACAGATCGTTGGCCAGTGCTCGAGACATTGTGTGCACCGGAAACGAAGATCGTCAGCATGACTGTCACCGAGACGGGATACGGCATCGACAGAAACACCGGCGGTGTGGATCCGTCCTGTCCTGTTATCGCCGCTGATCTGGCTGATCCCTCCAGTCCGTGCGGTGTTGCCGGACTCCTTGTTTGGGCCCTCGGACGGCGGCGGGCCGCGGGAACTCCACCGTTTACCATTCTCAGCTGCGACAATTTGCCGCAAAACGGTGCCTTGACACGATCGCTTCTGATCGACTTCGCCCGCAGAGCCACACCTGATCTTGTCGAACATATCGCTATAGATGTCGCTTTTCCATCGACCATGGTCGACAGGATCACGCCGGCGCGGACCGACGCGACGCTCAAGCTGGCTGAGCAGTTGATCGGTCAAGCTGACGCCGCGGCAATCGAATGTGAAACTTTTCGTCAATGGGTGATCGAAGACCATTTTCCCACGGAACGGCCTTGCTGGGAAGCCGGCGGTGCCCTTTTCACAGACGATGTGCGTCCCTATGAGGAGATGAAGCTTCGGATGTTGAACGGAACCCATTCGATGATCGCCTATGCGGGTTTTCTCGCCGGACATCGAACGGTCCGTGAGGCGATGGAGGATCACGATTTATCCGCGCTCGCAGCCCGCCACCTCGCTGCCGCGGCTGCGACGCTCGGTCCCGTGCCGTCGGTGGATCTGGACGAATATGCCGCCGACCTTATGGTTCGCTTCGCTAACCCTCATTTGGCCCACGAGACCGGTCAGATCGCGATGGACGGGTCGCAGAAAATGCCTCAGCGGCTGTTCGCACCTGCACTCGACGCCATCACGCGCGGACAATGCTGCAAGCCCTTCGCATTCGCTGCAGCCGTCTGGATCCGTTATATGAGAGGACGTTTTGACGATGGACAGCCCTACGACATCCGTGACCCCAGATCCGGGGAGCTGGCCATTCTCATGCGCGGGCAGGCCTCAGCTGATGATCTGATCGGACGCATCAGGAGCGTCAATGGACTGGTTCCGCCGGAATTGGCCGCCAATGACAGATGGAATGATGCGGTGCGGACTGAGCTGTCACATATGCTGACATCGGGAATGCGTGCTTCGATCCAACGAGCCGCATCGCGCGCCGCCTGATGCGGATCCTCCCGAAACAGGAGCACCCGGTCATCCGCACAACCTGAATCCTCCAGCACCTGTGCGGTGACCTGCATTGTGTCCGTGATGTGCTGTCGTGCCTGCGCCCCCTCCCTGTCCACATCGGTCTTGGCAAAAGCATTTTCAGATTGCCGATCGGTCATCAGAGTGTTCCGTTTACTACGTTCATGAGGTCCCAGTGCATGGTTTTCGCGAACGTATCGTTCAGGCCATCCGGTGTCTCAAATTTGTAACGTTGCATTTGTATCTTCTTATCAAACCAGAAGACTGTCGAACGGTCTTATTCTGGTTTGAGATAGAGGTTTACCTCCCAGACTATAGAACTCAGAAATTCCGCGATCTGACTGGATTGATACGCAAATGCGTGGCGATCAAACCAGTCTTGGAACTCCGGTAACGCGAGATAGCATCCCTCCAACGATTTTGCGTGACCGTTGGATTCCAGCGTTGTTTGAAAACTCTTCACGACGCCCTCCAATCGCGTGAAATTGTGCTTCCCGATATCCCCTGTCATCTTCAGCGCCTTGATCCGTTGGATTGTCATATCCAACTCAAGATCCATAGAAGGAAACCACACCTTTTCAATGAATGTATCACCCTCGAGCCAACTGGTGAATGCATGGACTGCGTCATTCAATTGAGGGCTTGCCGAGCCAAGCTGCGGTCCATCGCAGGCAGCTTTCAGGAAGTGAAGGTAAGTTCGTTGGGAACCGTTGGCGTCGGTCGCAGGTGGGGCAGTCCGAAAGGTAGCACCCCCCTGGACCTTTTGTGCTGGCCTTTTGGCTCTCTTTTTGGGGCGGTCGGCTGCGGTTTGTGCGGGCGCATGATCGGCAGGCTGCTGAAGTACGAAGACCTGATATCGGACAACGGAGCGCGGAAGGGTTGACCAGAGTCCAGAGAATCAGTGTCAACTTAAATTGACAGTTCTCAATATTTTCCTGGTCTCCGCTACTATATCTCTCTATTTCAGTGGTCTTTTTTCCTCTGTTTCGGGAATACGGGCCAATTGACACCTTTATTCTTAACTTTATTTCTGGTAAGCGTTTACCCATACTGTCAACCTAGGTTGACAGTCTGAGCGCCTTAAGATTTCGGAGGAATATCTATGAAACCCGCCCTGAACCCGGACAAAGTCGTGGAAATGGGAGAGGAAATCTACCAAACGATCCTCAAGAAAAACTATGAAGGAAAGTACGATAACCAGTTTCTGGCGATTGATGTCATCGAGTGTAAAGAGTACTTGGCCCAGTATCCAGAGGACGCCCTTCATCTTGCGGAGAAATCAAATCCTAGTGGTCGATTTTACTTGAAGAGGATCGGTTCCGATTCTACGTTTCACATGAGCTATACAGGGGGAATGGATGTTGAGGGGGTTTTACAGTGGGTCTAGGCCCTGCCTGAAACTGTTCATCCAAAAAATCAATTCTAGAGTCGAAGACAGATACCTAGTCATAGACGCGATCATAGATACGGGCTTTGACGGGTTTGTCATGGTTAACCCTAAACACGCCAAAGCGTTGGGGTGGGCTAATCATCCCGCGAAAGGGAATAGCCGCGTAACCATCGCTGACGGGAGTTCGTCTTCCGTCAGCCTAATGCAACACCCCGTGAAAGTCGGTTCAAAGAGTTCTAAAGAAATTAGGGGAATGTGTCTGTTTTCGGAAAATCCACGTGCTCCCTGTCTCATAGGAATGGACTATCTACGAAGGGCGAAGCTCGTACTTCTTATTTCTGTAAAGGGGATTGTGCTGATAGAAGAAGACAAACTTTCTGAGGGAGTTAGGATCAAGGTTGAGCCTGTTGTTAACCCGCACTAACTCGCCCGCTCCTTCCCCCGCCAGCCCCGTCCCCGGATAGATCAACCCCCTGCCTGATCCACCACCCGGTACCCTTCGCTCATCAGCCGGGCCAGTTCCTTCGGGTTGCTGGTGGACATCTCGTGCGCGTTTGTCCGGAACACTATGTTGCTCCAATCAGGCGACCACTCTTCTACTACCATGGTGCGATTGAGCATGTCGTCTATAAGATGACACACAGCGTTCAAGATGATGGTTTCCCGTTCGAGCTTGTTCAATCAAGAAATCCTATCCGATGCGCGAGCTCGATAGATCGGATGACTTCACCTGCTATGCCGACCTCATCAGCGATGGACGGCCCATTGGATACGGCGGTTTCAACTTGGGAGATAAGCGCGCGCGCTTTGGTCGGTTTCACGCCAGCGATCTCCGCGAACTCGAGCAAGTCCCTTTGAGTGAAGTTATCACGCTTACCGTTCAAGCTCATCTGGTGGCGGCTCGTCCAAGCACCAGAGGGATTGAAGGAGTAGGTCACGTCGTAGGCAGGTGACAAGACCCAATCGCCGGAACGGTCCATCAGGAACGCGATATTTTTGACATGATCATCCTGATTACGTGAGATGATGTTGAAGACCGTGCGCAGGAATTGCTGCTCAAGCGCCGGGGCACCCAGACCCAATGAGCGGATCGTCAGGATTGCCTGCTCATAAGAATAGCCGCTGGGATCGTTAAAATCGTAATGCTGTAGCGCGCATAACGACTGCATATGCAGCTTGTCGTTTTCGCCTTCATCTCCCGTCGTCCGATCAAACCGCCGTGTCATGAAATGGCTCCTGCCACCTTCGCGATGTATTCTGCACTCGGCCATCTCAATCCCCGCCTCTGCGGCCATCTTTGAATAGGCAAACTCGATGAGGCCGAACCCTTGAGGATCCGGTTCCTCTTTCTCGACGTTGTTTTCGATACCATCGAACTTTAGCAGCCAGTGTTCGAAATCAGCACCGGCATCAATCTGTCCATGTCTGAATTCGCCGGTTTCGCGATTCCATGCCAAGATCGCCTTGGCCCTTGCCCCACCTGCCGATGTGCCGACACGTAGGATATCATTGATCACCTCGAGGTCACTCTCGCCGGTCAGCGTGCCTTCCAAAGCTTCTTTCTCACTCAACACCATTTTGGCGAGTTTCGTTAGGCTGGCGACATCCACCTTTCTGGCTTTGCCAGTGTTACTGGAAATCGCCGGTTTGAATTCCAATGCCCCCATCGCGCGGCTCCCGACATAGCAAAGCCTCTCGACAGGGTTGAAGCTTTCAGGTGTCCGCTCCTGTGTCGCCAGCCAAGTATTGATGAGCCTGTCGCCGAATTTGTCGGGCAGGGCATCCGCCAACAACCCAGGCAGCCCTTTGAATGTGTTTTTCGGGAGGGCAGGGAACGAGTAGGGATCGGGGGAAAGCGGCATGACGAGCGGCGACAGTTCGATGCCGGATTCTGCGAATTCCGGATCATATTGGAAGGTCGCGAATCCATCGTCTTCGCGCCAAGACACGGCCGCCACTTGACGGCCCCACAAATTTACGGACGCATCTGTTGACTCATCCGCCATCTTGTTTTGACCCCCATCGCCATGGTTGCTTGCTCTTCGATCGTTTTTGAGAAGAACTCGCGCGCTTGCGTTCGTTTCCCTTCATCTGCACCCGCTCAATTGGTCGGATCGCTGGATCTGGAATCAGTAACTCCACATTGCCGTCCAACTTGAGCGCGCTTAGGATCCGGAAGAACGTATCCAGCGTCCCGCCTTCTCCGGCCTCCAGTCTCCTGAGCGTACGGATTCCGATCCCAGCCTGCTCGGCCAGATCGGCTTGTGTGATGTTGCGCGATAGGCGCAGACGTTCGACACGCTGGCCCACGATCCGCTCATGCTTCGAAGGTGACCTATTCGATGATTGTTGTTGAAGGGCCATGTTTGACCTATAAGGTTCCGGTATTGTTTGGAAAAGGCCGATATCGGCCTCTTGACGCATTGTTGCAAAAACAATCTAACAGGTCATTTATGGCCGTTTGAAGATAAAATCAATACTTAAAAGGTCAATAATTGCCGCTTAACATCAAACAATGGTAACTATTCAGGTTCTTTCCTAGCTGCCGACAATTCCTCCCTGTTCGTCGTATTCCATTTAACACTGTGTGTTGTTTCCTCATAGGTTCGACCACCAAGACGGCTGGAGCCGCGGTGACAGGCAGCAGACAGGGCCGGCCTCCCGTGTCAGGAATGATTGACGATCTTGAGACATTGGCCCACCGGGTCTCTGCTCTGACGGCAGCCCTCGCGGACCGCGATTCCACGATTGCCGTCCAGGCCGCGCGCATCGCCGAGCTCGAGCGCCTCCTCGGGCTTGACAGTTCTCACAGTCGTAAGCCCCCGTCGAGCGACGGGCTGGCCAAGCCGGCCGCGGAGGCGTTGCGGCAACGTCGGCGGTCCCGTCGGCGGGTCAGCGACCGGACACCGGGCGGCACGCTTCGCCGTGCCGAACACCCCGACCGCATTGCGGATCACTATCCTGATGTCTGCCCTGCCTGCAGCGCGGCCACCCGGGCGGACTTTCCCGACGGGGTGACGGCGCCAGTCCAGTACGGCCTGCGGCTGTCGCAGGGCACCGTCGATTGAGAAGCCGCAGACACGATTCTCTCGGAACATCTGCTTTGACAGTTCCTGTCAGTTTTCAACAAGAATTAACAGAAAAATGATCAAAGGGCTCTCGGATTTCACGTATGGGGATATTCTGTCGGCTGAGTCGACACACGGATGGATCAGACGATGAATTCCCTGGTGATCAAGACGGCAACGATTCCGGACCCGGAATCGTTTCGTTGCCCGCCATTGGCCGATTGCATCACCTATCGGCTCAATGCCATTTTCGCAGCCACCGAATATCGCTGCGTATCGTTGGGAATTGAGCCCTCAGTCGAAGAACTCATGTTGCAATTGCGCATTCGTGTGCTGCAACTCAACGACAATTCCGGAAATGCTCAGATTCAATCCATGCGCAAATGCCTTGGAAATCTGTTGGAGGCAAACAAGACCGCACTGGAAAGAGGAGTCTGGCTGTCCGTTGATCGCATTGCGCCGCCCGGCATCGATATTCCCGATTGGATGCGTGATAACTGGCACGCCATTGAAAAGGCTGCGGTACTCTGCAGAAGCGAGTCGCTTGGACATATGCGCAAGAGAGCAGCACCCGAGTTGACGCGACTCATCGCGGATAGTGTTGCCGCCGGGGAGTTTCACGCGGATGCTGACATTGCCGTCGAACTTGCCGGGATCGGGAAATCATTTTTGGGTTCGAATCTGCGCCGTCGCCCGCAACGGCGATGGAAACCATTTGAAAGGGATGATCTGCATCTCCTCCTCAATCAACTGCCGCAATCTCGCTTCGAATTTCCCTTTCTTGCAATCCTTGCGGGTCAATTCAGCGATCCCGGAATTACCCGATTGCTCACCACCGCGTCATGGCTGACCGGACTGCGTTTCTCAGAAATCTTCAACTTCAAGTTGGTGCAACCAAAGAGCGAAGCGGACCTGACGTCCTGTCTCGAAAATCCGCTGACGGCATTCAGGGAAGGCAAGCTGCAGAGCCTGTTGTCAGCAGAAACCGGTCATGTGTCGTATCGTGCGATCGGTCACCATGACCGAATAGTGATCATGATCGTTGAGACTGCGAAGTCAAAGTTGGCTTCAAAGAAAATTGATAATCGGCAACGGGCATTGATCTTGCGATTCATCTCCGAGGACGATCTCGATATCTTGATGAAAGCCTCGTGTCTGCGACTGTTTGATCTCAACAAACGGCAATTGAAGAGCATCGGGCGATCAATGTGTGACCATTTGAACCGTACCTCGATCGACGTATTTCCCGACCGTCCTGCACCGGTCAATCATCACCTGATGCGGCATGCTTTCGCCGATGCTGCCAAGCGATGCATGTCGTTGTCAGATGCAGCAGCTCTGACAGGACATACCGCCAGAACGAGCATTCTTGGATATGGCAAGAGACGCAGACAAGCCAAAACTGGCCTGCGACCGAATCGCTGGTTACCGCAACCGGACCCCGCGCGTGCTGCGGCAATCGAAGCCGTCTTTCGGGCGAAGCCATGTCCATATGCCGATTTCGCTCCGTCACCGGATGTTCCGGAACCCAACCCCGATGAGCCCGGATTTCAATAGTCACCATCTCAAAATGCCAAAGGAGTCCCATTGTGAGATTTTTCTCGGTGTCCATTGCCGCATTGATCACGGCATGTTTGCCACTCGCGGCAGGGGCGGAAGACAGCGCCAATTTTGATGTTCCGGTTCCCTTCAACCTTGGAACGGTCATTGTCGAAGAGATGCCTGCACCAGGTCACTCAGTGCAGTCAGTCAGGCTGGATATGGGTATGATGTCCGGCTTCGCGACTCGCTTGGCCGTATTGCCGGGGGAATCCGGAATCGACCGGGTTGGCATCGAAAAATTGTTTCTTGAGATTGTCAGTGATCGGTTTGGCACAATGAATGGGTTGCGCTTCTATACCGATCGCCTGGGGATTGTTGAACGATTCCAGCAGGGTATGGCGATCACAACAGATGAATGGGTGGCGGGCAGCCGTATGGGCAGCGCCGCGCATGCGGCAACAGGTTCTATCCCCGGTGGCGGGGCATTTGCCTCGGCGGAACGAATGAGTCTCCAGCTTCGTCATGAAGAAACATCGGCTTCAGCCACTGGTTATGCCGCAGTGCCGATCGAAAGTATGCGTTTGCACGGTCAAATTCACAAAATTCGACTTGTGCAGAGTGTCGCTGAGGAACTTCTGCCTGAATTGCTGACTGATGGCGCATTGATTGGAGAACTGACCGGCGATCTTGGTGTCACGCTGGCGATCACTGATCACGCGGTCAAATTATCCGGTGCGCTTGGGCTTCACCTTGATGGTCAGCCTGCACTGCGTTTATCGGTGCAACTTGAAACGGATTCCCGGGACCCCTTTGTTCAGAGAATTAGTGGCGTGGTGAAGGTTGATCACCCCGATCTGCCGGAAGGGAATGTCATTCCCGACGATCTTCGGACCACTCAAAAACTTGCGGCTACACTGAGCACGAGAATGGCGATGATTGGAGACGATGCCGTGCTCGCATCGGCCCTGTCGACCGCGTTCCGACAATATGCGGCGCAGGCTGAATCATCTGAAGTCCATCTGCATTTGATTGATCCGCAGGATCTGCGGCCGAATGTCACGCTTTCGGACATCGAAAGACTGTCACAGTTCCTTGCCGAGATCGGGTTTATACGATCCAGTCAAAGTTCCTGAGACGCGTTACGTCTCACTCACTGGGCAAATTGTCACTTGAATACCCCTTTCTGTTCTTTTATTGTTCTCTTATGGCAGATGAATCAGGGTGTGGTTGAATGCGTGTTGTCCGGTTTCAGTATGACAGGGTTTCAGCCCCAGAATTCAGCTTGCCTCCATGTGGTTTGGGTCCAACTGGATTTGCCGGTCCTGTTTGCCCAGACTTTTTTGTGGCTTGCGAAATCAGCCATCGGCGCAGCAACCGGCGTGATCCGCCGGTTTCCATTTCGTTCAGTGGTCTGTCTGCTCAATCCTGGTTTCGATGTCATTGGCGACAGTCCGTCTGTCGGCAATGACTATGGGTTCTGTTTGCCAAAAATTCTGCCAAAAACCAAAAATAGTGAAGGAAACATAGAATGAACCGTGAAGTCAGGTTTTACTGGCGCCAGGGCCCTCCGAAATCCCTAGACCCTCTTCATTTACGCCTCGCGCAGCGACTGAAGAATCATTTGAAGCGCAGTTTGCCCCATCGTCCCTGGAGCAAACAATTGCGGGTGAGCATCAGCGCGGACAAGCCTTCAGCCAAGCGCGATGGCAAACGATTGATCATGTGGGTCATCCTGCCAAGCCCGATCGATGCGTTTTGGGCGGCATCCTTGATGGGTTTGGCACACCGGTGCGTTCTGGCAGTGGATTCGCGCGTACAACGTATTGCCGTCACTGCACCCAAGGAGCAGCGCACAGGCTATGCGCCGCTGATTTCCTGGCGGTCGCTGCGTTCTGATCCGCGTGTCCGGTCCATTCGTCAATCTGAATTGCAAACGTAACTACTTGCCCCCGTTATCAGCTACCTTCGTAGAGGCAGTCAACGGCCTTTT
>JAPOTI010000027.1 GCA_026709265.1 Paracoccaceae bacterium
CCCGCGCCTGCGGGCGGCCCGGCATCAGGACGGAATCATGGGGGTGAGCAGTTACGATTTTTTGTATGAGGACAGGCATGCACATGCGAAGCCATTTTACAAATCAATGAGCATCGCCCATAGGTGATGGACGTGCGTCATCTCCCCCGCAATCAATTTTGGGAAATCTGACATGGGCTGGCTTGTCGATGAGACTGGACTTGAGCGTTGCCGCGCCAATTTCACGCCGCTAACTCCACTTTCCCATCTCCGCCGTGCGGCGCGGGTCTTTCCGGATCGTGATGCCCTGGTCTACGGAAATATACGTCGTTCCTATCGAGAATATCACCAAAGAGTGACCCAACTTGCAGCGGGACTCTCGCAGCGCGGTGTCACAAGATCGGATGTGGTTTCGACACTCCTTCCCAATGTTCCATCCGCCGCGGAGACCCATTTTGGCGTACCGGCCAGCGGTGCCATTCTGAATGCCATCAACATCCGCCTCGACAGGTCCACCGTTGCCTACATTCTTGATCATGCCAGGCCGAAGATCTTCATTGTCGATTCTCAGTTTATCCAATTGGCAGAAGACGCCCTTGAATCCATGCGGTGCCCGCAACCGGAAATCATTGAGGTCGATGATCCGGTCGCTGGCGTGGCCTTGTCCGGTCGGCATAACGACTACGAAAGCCTGATCAGGGGTGCCAAACTTCCGTTCGCGTGGCAACTGCCCGAAGATGAATGGGAGAGTTTGGCGCTCAACTACACTTCGGGAACCACAGGACGACCAAAAGGCGTGGTTTACCATCATCGCGGCGCTTACCTGATGACCGTAGGGACAGTGATCAGTTGGCGCCTGACACTGTTTCCACGATATTTGACAATTGTTCCCCTCTTTCACTGCAACGGCTGGAACCATGTCTGGATGGTGCCGGTACTCGGTGGAACGGTTGTCTGCTGTCGCCATGTTTCTGCCAAGGAGATTTATGCAGCGATTGCCAATGAGGGCGTGACTCATTTTGCTGGTGCACCAATCGTACTGAACATGATCGTCAATGCAAAACCCGAAGAACGCCGCCACTTCGCCCATCGCGTCGAGATTTTTACGGCGGGCGCACCGCCCGCACCGACGACTTTGGCAAAGATCGAAAAACTCAGCTTCAATGTTACCCACGTCTACGGATTAACCGAAACTTTCGGTCACGCCACAGAATGTGTGTGGCAGACAGGATCATGGGATGAATTGGACACCACCGAGGTGGCTTCAGCCAAGGCACGACAAGGCGTGCCCTTTCCGACACTGGAGGAAGCGACCGTGATTGACACAAACGCAATACGTGAGGTGACGCCGGATGGTCAAACCCTCGGTGAGGTCGTGATACGTGGCAATCTGGTCATGAAGGGATATTTTCGGAACCCAGAGGCAACGTGCGAAGCCTTTCGGGGCGGCTATTTTCACACAGGGGATATCGCAGCATTGCATGAAGACAGTTACATTCAAATCGCGGACCGCTCAAAAGACATCATTATTTCAGGTGGCGAGAATATCTCGTCAGTTGAGGTGGAGGGAGTCCTGATGCACCATCCCGCGGTTTCACTCTGTGCAATGGTGGCAAGACCTGACAACACGTGGGGTGAGACACCATTTGCCTTTGTTGAACTCAAGGAGGGAGTCGCATGCGGCGAGGCCGAACTGATTGAACATTGCCGAAAGACACTTGCGGGTTTCAAGATTCCCAAAGGCGTGGCATTCACTGAATTACCGAAGACATCAACTGGCAAGATTCAGAAATTTGCCCTGCGAGATATCGTCAAGGATCTTTGAGACATCGCAACCCGCAGTCAGCTGGCCAAGTTGCCTGGCAACGATGCCAAGAACATATGACAGGCACATATGAAGAGAGTTAAAGACTACACGACACTCGAAGCCCACGGTTACTGGCGCGCTTCGAAAGATGATCCCGGGCGGCGTGTTATTGTCGTGGTTACGACACGACATCTGACCATCAACAGCCCCAGTGACCGCCCCTTAGCCAACTGGTCGCTTGAAGCCGTTCGTCATGTCGTTCCCGGTTCTGCTCCGGCAATCTTCACACCGGACGATGATGCCGATGAAACGGTTGAAATCCATGACAGGCATGTCAATGAATTGCTCTCGGCGCAAATCGAATCACTGACAACGCCGCGAGCATCGCCGACGCCGTCAGCACCTTGGTCACCGGTCTTGACAATCGGCCTTATTCTGGCTTTCGTCGCAGTCGCGGCTTACGTCTACTCTGACGAGATCGCCACACAGATGGCCAAATTGATCCCGGTATCTGAAAGGGTTGAAATCGGCGAAAAAAGCTTTCTTTATCTTACCGAGACTGCTGGCGAGCACTGCACGGATCGTCGTGGCGAAAGAATACTCTCGACACTCAGCACTGGCTTTTTTTCCGGCGATGTCATGTTCAGAATCATCCGCAATGATCGCGCTTTTGCCCTCACGCTTCCCGGTCGAATCGTCGTATTTTCGGATTCATTGCTCAATCGCTACCAGCGAAACGAAGCTGCAGCCAATCTCCTGCAGGCGACCCGGTCACATCTTGATGCTACCGACCCAACTGCGGATTACATGCGGCATGCCGGGTTATACAAGGCATCGCTTCTTGCGTTGGGCGGACAGACCGACAACATAACGATACGCGGATTCATCGATACGCGACTTGCCGTTGCCTTTGCTGCGAGAGAGACAACATTCTTTATCGGTACAAAAATCGCCGATGATCAGGATGTTCATGCAACAAGCCGATTCCTCGCTGCTCAGGAATGGCAGGCACTTCAGGATATCTGTACCAATCCCTCATCCCGCTGACTGCGGTGCCGCAAATGCAAGCAGCGACCGAGGCGATGCACCTCAGGCAAGACTTGACGCAACAGGAGGTATTGGCGCTGCATCTGGCATCATGTCAGCTTCGCCCACCTTCCCGCCACTGAGGCGCAGAATACGGTCCATGCGGCCTGCCAGGTCGAGATTGTGAGTCGCGATCAAGGCTGAAAGCCCGGTGGAACGCACCAATTCCATAAGCGTATCAAACACTTGTGCTGCTGTGTTCGGATCCAGATTTCCGGTGGGTTCATCGGCCAACAGAAACTGTGGTTGATTGGCCAGGGCACGGCAGAGCGCAACCCGCTGTTGCTCTCCTCCTGACAATTCAGCAGGGCGATGCTTGGCGCGATCAGCCAGCCCCACGCGCGCGAGTAAATCATGCGCCCTGCGCTCTGCCGTTGAAGATGATTGGCCATTCGCGAGTTGCGGCAGCATCACATTCTCAAGGGCGGTGAATTCGGGCAGCAAATGATGGAACTGATAGACGAATCCAATTTCGGTGCGCCGCATGCGGGTGCGCCTCCGATCTGAAAGACCCCCGACCTTCGTGCCACCGATTTCAATTTCCCCGGAATCGGGAGACTCAAGCAGACCGGCAATATGCAGCAAGGTTGATTTTCCAGCCCCCGATGGCGCAATGAGCCCGACGATTTCGCCCGTTGCAACACGCAATGTGACGCCGCTCAAGACGGAAACCTGACTCTCTGGATGCCGACCAAACGATTTATGGATCGCGTCAAGAACCATGACCGAATCACTCATAGCGTAATGCATCCAGTGGATTCATGCGTGATGCGCGCCGCGCCGGGAAGATTGTGACGACAAAAGACAGGCTGAGAGACAGAACAACCGCCGAAAGCACATCCCTCATCTCAACTTTCGCGGGAAGGCTTGAAAGAAAACGCACATTCGGATCCCAGACGCCGCCACCGGCCATCATATTCACCAGTTCAAAAATCGGATCAATATTATAGGCAAACACGCAGCCCAACACGACGCCGATGATGGTCCCGATGATACCGATTGATGCGCCACAAATGAAAAATATACGCATCACCGTGCCCTGGCTCAGACCGATGGTCCGCAAAATGCCAATATCTCTCCCCTTGTTCCTCACCAACATCACTAAACCGGAGACAATGTTGGAGGTCGCGATCAGCACAAGAATCGAGAGAATGATGAACATGACATTATCTTCCATCTGCAGGGCACGCAGAAAGGCTCCCGATGAGTCCTTCCACGACCAGGCATAAAATTGATCACCGGCAACTGCGAGAAGATCGGCTTCGATCTCTTCAATCACCTCGGGATCTTCCACAAAAATCTCAATCTCGTCGGCAGTGCCTTCGCGATTCAAATAGATCTGGGCCTCATCAAACGGCAGGTAAATTCGGACCCTGTCGATATCAGATCGGCCCACACCAAAAATATATGACACCGGGTAGCTGCTGATTCGCGGGACCGTACCGAATGCAGTTTTGACCCCTTGTGGCGAGATCAGCCTGATACTGTCACCGACCGTGATACCAAGTTCCCGCGCCACTCCCGTGCCCACGGCGATACCCGCGCCAAAATCTTCAACCTGACCAATAGAACTCTCGGGATCGGCAATCAGCGGCAACTGGATAAAATCCGCCGGTCGAATACCAAACATCTGCACACCGGCATTGCGAATCTCCGATGTCGCAAGAAGCTGTGCCCGTAAAACAGGTGATGCACGCACCACACCATCAACCTGTCCCAGAGATTCTACTAACGAATCATAATCCTGAATTGCCGTGGACCTGCCACCCGCTGCGGCCGCATAGATTCCAGAATAGATTGAAACATGTGCATTGGCACCGAGTACGGTCGCCATGAACTCGCTGCGAAAACCCGTGCGTACGGACAATGTGGCGACCAAGGCAAAGACAGCGATCGCGATACCGATGACTGAAATCACTGTCATCACACTGACTCCGCCCTCACTGCGTCTCGACTTGAGATAGCGATAGGCGATCAGCCACTCATAGGAAGAAAACGGGCGGGCCCCGCCACGCGAGGAAAGTTCCTGATGAAATTCAGCCATATCGGAATCGCTCAATTCGGCATTTTCCGGTCGAAAAGAGAATCAGGCTCACTTCACGCCATATATATCGGTCAGCCTGCCGATGGCTTCCTCAGGTGCACAATTGAACGTGCGACCATCGCGCCGGCAGGTCAACTCCAATTCCCCTGCAGCCAAGCTGCGTGGTCCGACGGTTAAGCGCCACGGCAGTCCAATCAGATCCATGGTCGTGAATTTTGAACCGGCACGGTCATCAGTATCATCATAAAGCGGTTCAAGCCCCTGTGCCTCGAGACGTACGCAGAGATCCTCACAGACAGCAGATACCTCCTCGTTATCGGGTTTCAAATTGATGACCCCCACGGCAAAAGGGGCCACCGGCTCAGGCCATACTATCCCCTTGTCATCGTGATTGGCCTCGATGATCGCCCCAACCAGCCGCGAAACACCGATCCCGTGAGACCCCATATGCACGGGCACGCGCTGCCCACTGGCATCATTGACGCAGGCATCCATAGGCTCTGAATACTTGGTCCCGAAATAGAAGATCTGCCCCACTTCAATACCGCGTGATCGGCGTTGCCGTACGGCGGGAACATGCCGGGCAAAATGATCCGGGTCATGTGTCTCATCGGTGCGTGCGTATTGCTGCGTCCACCGATCAAACACCGAAGCACAGGCTTCGCGGCTGTCATAATCAATGTCAGAATCACCCAACCCCAGTTCAAGAATATTGCTATCAAAAAATAATTCTGATTCGCCTGTGTCCGCCAGCACCAGGAATTCATGGCTGAGTTTACCGCCAATCGGACCTGTATCAGCACGCATTGGAATGGCTTTGAGCCCCATCCGCTGATAGGTCCGCAAATAGCTGACCAGATGGCGATTGTAGGCGTGGACCGCCGATGCCTCATCGACATCAAAATTGTAACCATCCTTCATCAGAAATTCCCGGCCACGCATAATACCGAAGCGTGGACGGATTTCATCACGAAACTTCCATTGGATATGATAGAGTGTGAGGGGGAGATTTCTGTATGACTTGACATGGCCACGAAAGATATCCGTGACAAGCTCTTCATTGGTCGGCCCGTAAAGCAGGTGTCGCCCCTGTCGGTCCGTGATACGAAGCATTTCCTGCCCATAATCGTCATAGCGCCCGGATTCTTGCCACAAGGCAGCAGGTTGCAGGGTCGGCATCAGAATCGGGATATGCCCGGCGGCCGCCTGCTCCTCATGAATGATCGTCTCGAGCTTCCCAAGAACCCGCCGGCCGAGGGGCATCCAGGAATAGATCCCGGCTGATGCCTGTTGAATCATCCCGGAACGCAGCATGAGCCGATGACTCGCAATCTGCGCCTCGGCTGGTGTTTCCCGAAGCACCGGCAAAAAATATCGTGACATGCGCATAATGAAGCTCCGCCTGACCCTGCCGCCTATACGATCTCGACTTCGGGCTCGCAATCCATTGCTGTTGCCAACGAATGGAACCGCATCTCGACCACTTCACCAAAAATATCCTGAAACGATTCCGGTAGGATGAGAGTCAGAACATGTTTTTTCGAGCGAAACTTGAGACGACCAATCCGGTCAACGGAAGTTCCACTGAACATTGCACCGAACCGCATCGCCTTGCCCAGGATCTCGGCTTGTTCTGCATCTCTTGTGCCTAACAATTCGGCATAGACTGCGGGAGGTTTGCCGCGTGAATTGCGATAACGATGAAAGAGTGCAAGCGCGATAAAGATGCGGGCCGCATGCGTGATTCCACCAAGATTCGCACGGGTTGCATTATCAAAACTGATTTCAGCACGATAATCGGGATGGGCCCGCCATGTCACATCGTGGAGCATGCAGGCGGCATAAGCCAGACGATGAAACGCCTCATCGCGGAACTTGAAAAGCGGACGAACGAATTCATACAATTTGCTGCCAAAACCGGGAAGCCGGGCCGAGGATTTTTCGGAATGAAAACAGGCTTCGAGCAGCGGGTCGAGGCGGCGTAGCGACACGGGCATCCGATCATAGAGAATCCCTTCACGCAATCCATAACCGGACAGTTGAATCAGGTCAGGCTGATAATGCTTCACGAGCTCTGTCAGCACCAATCCGGCAGCATTGACCCCGTGTCGCCTTTCCTCCGAAACCAGTCCCTTCTTTCGTAGCCTGTCTGCCCCGACATGACGGGCCCATGCCACCGTCGACAATGCCGAGTCACAGGTCATCTGATAATTTTCAATCACCTTTAATGGGTAGCGGTTGCGTTCCATATCGAGGCGCGCAAGGACCCGCCAGGACCCTCCGACAAGGAATAAACACGCATAGTCGCCATCCAATAACTTTCGTGTTCTGGCAATAGAATTGTGAACCAACCCTCTTTGTTTCTTTGTTGAACCGCTCATCCCCAGCGACAGGTGACCGAGTTTCTCGGTCAATGCCCGCCCGACAGTGCGATTCGAAACCTCCACCAGTTCCGTTGATGAGCCACCAAAGTCACAAACGATGCCATCAGCATCCGGACATCCAAAAAAGACCCCTTGGGCTGACAGACGCGCCTCTTCTTCCCCACTGGCGATATGTATGTCGATACCGGTGAGAGATTTCATCTCGGCACAAAAGTCTTGCCCATCGGATGCCTCGCGTACTGCCGCCGTGGCAACCGCAGTCAATGACGAGAGTTGCATCCCGTCGGCAAGCTGTGAGAATCGCCGGATGGCCCGCAACGCGCGCTCACGCCCCTGCGGATGCAACTGCCCTGTACGGCGCAATGACTCGCCGAGACCACAGGAGACTTTCTCGTTGAAAAAATAGGCGGGCGCTCTTGCAGCACCATCAAACACCACCAGGCGCACAGAGTTTGAACCGACATCAATGATGCCCGTACGGCACAACCGTTCTTCCGTATCAGGATTCAATCGTGAAATCCCCAGGCCCATTCACCGACTCTGCACAAAGCCGATTTCGCCCGTTCCAACCTGCAATTGTGCTCCTGTCCATGAATTGAAAACGCGTGGAAGATCTGCTGTCAGTCATGAGAATGCGCGAGTTTTGTCACATCAGTTGCTCCTGCTGAGCCGCGCCCCGATAGAGACGGATTTTCCAGAAAAAAGCGATGACAGTTAAATCGTCTCTCACTTTTCGGGCCAGAGTGACGTTTGTATGTTCCATCATGATATAGGAGCCAGCTCTGCGCCTGATCGGCGAGATTCGCCGCCATGATCTGACTCATCACCTGCTCACGAACCGTTGGATTGTCGATCTCGACCAGCGTCTCGACCCGACGATCGAGATTGCGCTCCATCCAGTCGGCCGATGAAATGAATACCCGCGCATGTTTTGATGGAAGCATTTTGCCGTTGCCGAAACAAACAATGCGTGAATGTTCGAGAAACCGCCCGATGACTGACTTGACGCGAATATTTTCCGAGAGATGCCGAATACCGGGGCGCAACCCACAGATCCCGCGCACAATGAGTGTGGTTTTCACCCCCGCTCCACTCGCTTCATACAAGGCCTGGATGACTTCGGGATCAATCAGCGAGTTCATTTTTGCCCATATCTCACCCGTCTGCTGATCCCGTGCCAACTTGGTCTCCCGGCGAATCGCATTGAGCAGCGTCTTGCGCAAATTGATGGGTGCCACGGCAAGCTGCTCGAGACTGGCAGGCTGCGCATATCCCGATACATAATTTATGAGTTTGGTGGCATCCCGCCCTGCCGAAGCGCTGCAGGTAAACAAACTGAGATCGGTGTAAATGCGTGCTGTGATGGGGTGGTAATTTCCTGTACCATAATGCGTGTACGTGACTAGCCGATCATCCTCGCGCCGCACGACTGTTGACACTTTGGCATGGGTCTTGAGATCAAGGAATCCGTAAACCACCTGTGCCCCAGCACGTTCCAGCCGTCGCGACTGGCGGATATTGGCGGCTTCATCAAACCGTGCTTTGAGCTCCACCAAAGCCGTAACCGACTTTCCGTTTTCGGCGGCGGCGCACAGAGCTTCCACGATCGGGCTGTCATAGGAGGTTCTGTAGAGGGTCTGTTTGATGGCAACAACCTGCGGATCGTTGGCGGCCTGACGGAGAAATCGAATGACCATATCGAAGGTCTCATAAGGATGGTGCAGCAACATGTCTTTACGGCGGATCGCACTGAACATGTCGCCATCATGATCACGCACGCGTTCAGGGACACGCGGAGAGAATTTCGGCCATAACAGGTCAGGCCTGTTTCTGAGGACAAGTTCGTTCAAATCACCCAACCCCACCATCCCTTGAAGCGGGAACACATCATTGTCGTCGATTTTCAGCTCTTTCTTGATCAGATCGGGAAGGTTGCCATATTCATTGCCGGTCATCGACAGGTGGATAACGTCCCCACGACGACGACGTTTCAGCGCGATTTCAAATTCGCGGACCAAATCTTCGGCTTCCTCTTCCAGTTCAAGATCGCTATCACGCAAGATCCGGAAAGCGCATTCTTCGACAACCCGGTAGCCGGGAAACACGAAGCCAATCTTCTCTACCAGCAGCTCTTCAAGTGGCGTGAATCGAATTTGCTTGCCTTTATTATGCAGACGAATGAACCGGTTGATCTGATCAGGAATCGGCATCAACGCCTGCAGGGTCCGCCCGCTTTGCACATTCTCGAGAGATAAGGCCAATGCCCGTCCTTCATTGGGAATGAAGGGAAAGGGATGGGCCGGGTCAATGGCCAGCGGCGTGAGCACCGGAAATACACTTTCAATGAAGACATCATCGAGAAACTGTTGGTCACGCTTGGTCAGGTTGGATCGATTCAGAAGGCTGATACCTTCCCGATCCAGTTGCGATTTGAGATCATTCCATACCGTTTGCTGTGCCGTCAGCAGTTTTCTGACATCTGTACCGATGGCGGCGAGCTGTTCTGATGGCAACAGACCATCAGCGGCGGCCGGTTGATCCCCAGCAGCCGCTAGCTCAAGCAATCCGGCAACGCGCACGGTGCAGAATTCGTCAAGATTGGTGGCGGAAATGGCGACGAACCGCACCCGTTCCAAGAGCGGAACATTTGGATTCTGTGCTTCCTCTAACACCCGCCAATTGAAAGCAAGCCACGACAACTCGCGATTAAAGAACCTTTTGGGACCAATTCGCTCCGAACGCGCAACGTCCACTGGTGGGGGAAACGCACACCTCAGAAAATCGGCATCGACAAAATCCTCTTTACGCAGATGAGACGTGGTCATGGCCTGTCTTTTCTTCTGTTGTGACATCTTCAACCGTTGATTCTCGACCTGCTGTTTCCTGCCTCGACGACATCTGTCCAGTCAACGCTTGCCGCAGCGATTCTTGCCTTACTGATTCTTGTTGAATCTTGTAGGCTCTGAGCGCGGCGGCGGCCGTCGCAAGAGAAATTCTCTTTCTTTCCAATAAACCGCGCTGGTCCATTTCTGCAACCAGCGCATGTGCTGCTTCGAATGTTCGCTCCATTCGTGCAACCACATATTTGACCACCCGAGAAGGTACAGAAATCTGTCGATCCGAAAATAGCTTGACGATCAAGGCGGCCAGCAGCTGTTCATCCGGCGGGTGAACAGTCACCTGCTGACTGCCGCGCAGCCGACTGCCGAGGTCAGCCAGCAGGAGCGGCCAAAACACCGGGCTGCGCCTTGCGGTCAATAGCAAGCGTCCTCCGGTATTTGCAACTTCATTGCATAAATGAAACAGGCCCGTTTCCAACTCTTGGCTGCCGGCACATTGGTCGGCGCGAAGCACCGAAACCGCACGCCCGCGCATTGCGGCAATCATCTCATGATCGACAATATCGGCATGTCCAATGATGCGCGCCTTGACGCGTTTCGACCAGATACGCACGAGATGCGACTTGCCGCATTGCGGTGGTCCGATCACAATCAAGCGGTTGTCCGGCCATTGCCTGTCTTCGCGTACCATTTGATAAGCCGCACGGTTACAATCGGACTGGATGAAATCACTGTCATCGCGTGACACGACAGGTGAAAACTCCATGGGCAGTGGTTGAGCATCATTCATCATTGTCTCGGGAATTCTGCCCCCGATAGAGGGAGCTGGTCAGGTAGCGCTTCAACAGATGGCGTGCAATGACTCCCACGACCGCCGCCATCGGCACCGCAAGCAACATACCGATAAAGCCAAAAAGACTGCCAAATGCTGAAAGAGCGAACAGCAGCCATACCGGATGCAGACCGACGGACCTGCCTACCAGGCGCGGCGTCAGGATGTTGCCTTCCAGCACCTGACCGCAGAGGAAAATGGCAACGACGGCAGCAATCCAGATGGGATCAGACCAAAACTGGAAGGCAGCAACACCAGCGGCAAGCGCACCTCCGGCAATCGCCCCAAAAAGCGGTATGAATGACAGCAATCCGGCCAGGATGCCGATGGTAAATCCAAAATTCAGACCAACCAGCTCCAGCAGCGCCGCATAGAAGACTCCGACCAACACGCAAACCGTGAGTTGCCCACGCACGAATCCCGCAAGCGCCCTGTCAATTTCATGTCCGAGTTGGCGAAGAGTCGAAACATGATCGCGCGGCAGCCAACTATCGATGACCGCGACGGCCCGGTCCCAATCCGCCAGCATGTAGACCATGACAACGGGAACGATAATGATGAACAGCAACAGGTTGACGGCACCAAGACCCAGGGAAACTGCGCGCTCGCCCAGAGTCGTCGCCACCTGTCCAACGATTCCTCCAAAATCCTGCAATGCGGTGGTGACCTGAAACTCGCCCGCGAGCCAATTGGGAGCAAATCGTGCGAGCAGGCGATTCAGCCAGTCTTGCGCCGTCGTCGCCATCTCCGGCAGCAAGGCGATGATTTGAGACAATTGTCCAAACATGAAGGGAACGATGGCAACAATCACGACAATGACTGATGACAGACCCAGAAAAGAGATAATTGCTGTTGCCCAGACGCGCGAACATCCCCATCTTTCCAGCCGGTCCGCCAGCGGATCGAGCAGATAGGCGAGTGCGAGACCAACCACAAACGGTAGCAGCACATCGGCGAGCCGCCAGATGGCAAGCAGCAGGACTGCCAATCCGAACGTCCAGTAGAGCAGCTGTCGGCGCGGTGACAGAGCCATCAATCTCACTTTCTCCTCTGATCAGCGCCTTCATACCACAACGACAAAAGTTTGCACCATGTTCGCCATCAACAGCGGTCGACAGATTGTGTAGAAACATCCTGCCAGAAACAACTGGCGCCATCGAGATACTTCAGATCACAAATGCAATCATCCGCACGGGGCTTTCCGCCGAAGCTGTCGATTCGTCCGCATCTATCGAAAACTTCATTCACCGCCGGAAAACATTGGTCAACTTTCATGCGCCACGTACCATGTATAACAGAGGCCGATACCTCACCACCGTTCCCCGAATCGGCAGAGCAAGTGCAGGCGAATTCCGTAGGGACATCTGAGTGCCCTCCCGGTCTTCGACAGCGCACCCCCGGCAGAGGCACTGCTGGCACAATGAGACAGGCTGCGGGTGGTTCAAGATCAGGGGGCGTTCAATCCTTGTCGTCCAGCTGGTGGGCCAGCGTGTCAGGAAACCTGATGATCGTCATGGACCGGAATATCAGGCCGGCAGTTATCAGAATTTATTGCTTCGTCCGCTTGACAGTCTCTGTCTCGTGTTTGGCCGCATCTTCGCGTATCAGTGCCAAACCGGTATCAATTCGCTGTGGCATAGGGGAGGGTATGGAATGTCCAAAATAATAGATTGGCGACTTATGGCGATAGTTGCTGTGATACTGGCCTACACGCAACCCGTTCTTTCCCAACATTTTGAATTGGATTGTGAAGTCGATCACTATGGAAAATATTCCAGTGGTGAATCACGGAAGATTGCCGAGACCTGGTTTCCTCCAAAATCAACTCACATTATCAGCAATCGAAAAAGCTATCATGTTGAATTCGGAATTGTTGGAACAGCGAGCCAGCCCAAAAGTCGGCTCAATTTTATATATCCTCTATACACCGACGATGGCGGGCTGCTCAGGCCAGTCAAATACACATATTTAATCAATGCAACGTGTTGATTTGTTTTCATAAGTTGTGATTCCGGGTTGAATTGACTGGGCACGTTGGAGTCGCACGCCGAGTCGTTTGAACATTTGGGCCTGCCATGCTGTGGGTCGTGTCACCATGGGGAAGGGTTGGGTGTATTAGGGTCTGGAAGTTCGTCTTAATAATACCAGATTCTGAGTCACCATATTGATCCCGGCCCAACCCCCGCACATGCGGCTCATCATGCAGTTGCTGGCGTAAATCATCCAGCCAGACCCGATCCCAACCCAGAGCTTCTGCGACCGCATAATCCCACAATTGGCGCACTTCGCATTCCCCGTCTCGGTATTGAGGCACTACCATGTCAAAGGTATGTTCCCAACAGGTGGCAAGCTTAGTGATCGTGGACTCATCATCTAAGTCAGGCACACGTATATCTTCGTAGGCGCCAGGATTGTATTTTGGAAAGCTAAGCTTTTTTCCAGAATTCCCTAGCAACTGAATGCGTCCAGCAGTTGAGTTAAGAAACACAGCTAGTGCCTTAGCCTGTTTAGCACCTAATCCTGGAACTGGGTGCCATCCACCACTTCCAAGATAACTCGCTTCGTTAGCTACTGCGCTTAAGCGAGCAGTACTCGTATCTTGCCCTGCAGTAACCAACAGGTATCCGGCATGACGCAGCAACTTTTGTGTCGCCGTATTCTCAACTTCACCATATGCCCCGGCATCTCGTGCATCTTTTGTCGAAATCAAATATCTGTCCGGCCGTGCGCAGATAGTTTTCTGCGCGTCCTCGCTCTTGGAATACAATACAGGGAAACTGTCAGGTGTGTCAGCAGTCGATTTCCTCAATGGGCGCATTTGTGCTCCCCCACCAAGCACGGCCGAAGGAATGATCGCCTGCGACTTGATTGAACGCAAACGTTCATTATGGGCAATTTCGTAAGCTGCTTCTGCCAAAACCGGTGACCGAAACACCGCCGCCGACCAATCCCCTTGCGCAATCCGCTCCTCTGGCCACTCAGACACTTCACCCCAACCGTCCGAAAGTAAACCGGAATTGGTCGTATTCTGAAGAACCTGATGGAGCGTAGCAGCCTCACCCTCATCCAAAGGCATACGATCCAAATTGATAATTCGCGTTGGCGGTTTGTTTCCCTTGCAGCGGCGCAGAATAATCATGCTTTCGTTGATTGCGGTATGCTGACTGAGGTTAACCTGTCCCGGTTGATGGGAAGTCAGCAATGTATGGACGTGAAAGCGCTTGGCAAGAATTTTGCGTTTTTCCTTCTGTGATGCACCCGTTAACGAAATCGTAGGGCCAATCATCGCGCAAACGCCATCCTCTAGATCTACGCACTTATCCGCAAGTCCTTCAAATAGACCACCAATGGAATTCTTTCCTACAAAATCCTTTAAGTCAGGGTCCGCTGCCACCAGCCTTTGTTCCAGTTCATCGACTTGCTTGCGTAGTGCCCTTTGGTCGTCCTTATGGAACTTCTCGCCCATCTTCGAGCGATTGGTAAAGGGCGGATTCATCACAACAATCCGTACATTGCAGGCCGCGCTGACCGCATCCTCTAATAAGGGATCATCGTCAGTCAGCTGCAATTGGGTGTTCTTCAACTGCTCATCCCCAAAGTCGAACCGTCCCGAAGGTCCTGATGGCACGATCGATGGCTGGCTGAGCAGCTCCAGAGAACCCGCCTTGACGCCCCCCCCCCTTCACAGGGCCGTAGGGCATTCTGTGCAGTTGCATTTTTTTGTATGTCACGCTCTGATTGCCTGCTGTCAACTGTGCAGCAGCAAGCTGCAGTGACACAGGATTCATATCCAGCCCGACCACCACCGATTCCACCGCATGGCGCTGAAATCTGGCCAATTCCAAATCTGATGCGCCATGGTCTTGCGCTCGACGTTTCATTTCTGTCAACAGGGCAGCAAGTAGTGTACCCGAACCACAGGCGAGATCGACACTGCGATGGGCATCCCAGGTCTTGATGTCTGTCCAATCCGCTTTCGATTCCGTCGCATCCAAAGTCAGTCGCGCCAGCAGGGTTGCCGCAGGTGGGCGGGTAAAGAAGGCACCGTCCGAGGCCTGATTACCCATCACCTTATTGAACAATGCACCCGCATGATCCGTTCCAAGATCTGCGTAATGTTCTGCAATGCGCTCAGCTTCTCCGGCCAGATGACGCAGAGCACGGTTGAGACCCGCCCGGCGGCCCGCATCGCGGACCACCTCAATAACTTCGATCGCCGGTTCAATAACAGGCAAAAAGTCATGACGGGTTATACGGTTCCATTGACTATGGAATTTATCGACCGCCTCCGGGGCATTTTTGATCGAGTCCATCCCATCAATACCCGGCAACCAGCCACCTGCGGCAATGCGCTGATGAAGCATCGCTGCATTCATCAATATCAACGCGGCAATCGTGCAGCCGTCTGCTTGAATCTTGCTCGCAGCACCGGATTTATGATCAAGCTTATCGACACCAAAATGCCTGTCCAGCAAAGCGTTCAGCTCGTCGCCAACAAGGCAGCGCTTGGCTTCTCTGATACTGTCTTCAAGGATATTGGCATCCCGCTCTGCGCGGTTGCGGGCCAGCCCGGATTTGCGCAGCAGATTGGCGGAAATCTCGATATTGTCCACATCATCCAGCAAGGAACGCTGCCATGCCAGCTTCTCCTCTTCGCGTTTCTTCTTGCGGTTGTTCGGATCAACTTTAAGACCCTCCTTGCCATTGAGCATGTTGCGGGCTTTTTTCTTGGATTTGTCGGGATTGACCGGACCAGGGGTACCATCGCTCGCGGCCTTGTCCCGAACGATCACACTTTTGCGTAATTCCAAGCTGCCGTCGGCGCGCTGCTTGCCGCTGACAATGGTTTCGGCAGTGGACCCAGAAGTCGGCAATGACATCGCGCCATCATCGGTCGCACTGGGCAAAATGTCTCGGACAGGGACAAACACGTCTGATGTTTTTATCCTCCCTTCAAGCACTTTGGCCGCATCACGCTCGGCCGTTCCCGGTTTGCCGACATGTCCATGATACTGTGTGCGCTTGTCTTCACCGCCAAAAGCGATCAAAGTTGCTACATCGACTAATGGCGCAGGCGGTAAATACATTTCCATTAAATCAGACAGATTGTCTTCAATACGCGCATCATGAGCACGCAGTGCCAACAGAATCTGCCCGAGTTCTTGCCAACCATCCTCTGGTCCTGAGTTTTGTAACCAAGTCTCCGCATCCACGTTGGGCGGGATGAGAATCGGACAGATGATATAACCGAGTTCCTTATCCTCAGCGCGACGCATCACACGACCTACCGCCTGGATCACATCGACCGGTGATTTGCGGGCCTCCAAAAAACCCACCGCAGAGAGATTGGGCGCATCAACACCCTCTCCGAAAATACCCACATTGATAATGCCGTGGGGTTTATTGTCCGTCGCGGCCATTAATCGGCCCTTGGCATTCTCACGCTCCGCGACCTTGTTAGAAGCATCAAGATGTTCGAGTTGGTAAGCAGCAAACTCGGGTTTGTCATCCTGCTCCTCCAGACGCTGCCGCACCCAATTATGGACCAACTGAGAATTCAATGCCTCCACCATCTCTTTAGACTTCGCGATCATATTCATGAAATTGATCGATGAACGCACCTGAACTCCGTTCTTACGCAACGCACCTCCCATCACCAGAGATAATACAAGCCCGCGCATAAATTGCGCTGTGGAGAGTTTCTTGCTGTTCGCCGCCAATGCATTTGCCGTTTTGTACGCGGTCTCGTCTTGTACACCGATAGCAATGATCTTGTAGTCCGTGAGCCAACCGTTCTCGACTGCTTCGGCATAAGATTTGCGTGCCAACTCCACGCCAAACACCGACTCATCGGCCATATCCCGGACGATCCAGTCTTCGTTCTGGCGCAACCCTCTCTTGATGTTGTCGCCATAAACACGCGGCGTCGCAGTTTGGTAAACACGAAATTTGGCTGGAAAACGCTGATCATAATGACAGACGGTAAAGTCCTTGATTTTGTCTTCCAGATTGACCTGACGGCGCAACCCTGCGGTACGGTGCGCTTCGTCAGCAATAAGAACACTGATCCTGCGTGTTCCGCCCAAAGCATCTGCAATACGGTGAGACGACTGATAGGTACCAAAAATCACTCCAATATTGGCATCCTGCGCCATAACACCGTCAATCCATTGGCCAATGACCTCATCGTCAGTAGTGACAGTGCCCTTGACCTCGGTAGCTGACATTTGACTGAGGTCAGCAGTTGGGTCTGCCTTTAAGTCCCTCTCTCGTTCGACACCTTGATCCGAACAGACAGCGAGAACTTTCATGGGCCGTGTTCGATGCGCGAGGAACTCGCTACGCAACTGAGCAACCAGTGCGATAGATGGGCAGAGAACAACCGAAACCTGTCCGCTGGGTGTGAGTTCTTCGATGATCCGCAGAGCAATGCGTGATTTACCCGTTCCACAAGGTAGAATGATCCGCCCACGGGCGCGGCCCTCATGACTTTTGGCCGCGTGTTCCTGCAAGAGGGCAACGCTATTCATGACGACCTCATCCTGCATGGCATTTCTGGACTGACCACCTCTGTCGCTACCCAGAAAACTACCTGACGTCATCTGTTCCAATTGCTTGCGAAGGTCGGTCTGGATGTAAATCGGTTTGACTGGCTTATCCGGATTCATGGCCTTCTCAGCATTGCTGCCAAGACTGGTCTCTCCATTGGTGACAAGCCAACGTTCTTTCCAAAGGTCGCGATCAGAAGCGCTGACAAACTTATCGATCTCATGTTTGCTGACATCGGCACCACGCCCATACTCATCCAGTTGGCGTGACTTGCACTGGATGGCGACCAGTTCACCATCACTGGCACGACGAGCCACCACATCAATACCAAAGTCAGGGGACTTGCCATAAATTGCCTCACGGTCAGGCCACTCCATCCATGGCCACGCGTCACTAAAATCCCACTCAATGATCAGAGTTGTGCACTTCACAGTCAAGCGCTCCAGCCACTTGCCGTCTGTTTGTTGAGGGTTGTTCGTTTCAATTTCCTGCAGAGCTACCCGAAGGCACTCTCCAATTTGTTGCTCGCTCATCATGTCTTCCCAGTCAGATATACGCTTTGGCGTTTTCCTTGATTCCTGTTGCATGGTGAATTGACCCTATCATCGTTGACACCTGACGCGCGATAGCGATTCAAATTCAGCACAGATTTTGAACTCCTCCCAAACGCATTTTGCGGCTGCGTCTGCCTCGCTGTCTCGACCCCATTGCTGCGCCTGCCACTCCTCATCAAGGTGCGACAGATCCCAGGCCCGCTCCGGGGTCAGGTGATCCGTGACCACCGCCAGGCCAAGGAGACATGATCCCGTCAACTGGATCAATTCCTGCAGAGCTGACAGGGTGAAGTCAGAAAATTCTGCGGTCAGGTTGATGAGGTTGGCCAGACTGTCCGGTGATTGCGCAATCGGCATGACGCCCGTACCAATCGTCATCGGCGCGTTCAATTGGGTGGCCGCCCAATCCAGAATGGGATTCCAACTCCGATCCTGGATATCGACAAGTTCTGGCGGCGAGGTGGCACGATGACAAAGCAGTTCATGTGCGGCATAGCGGCTCAGACAGGCAAGGAGTTCAGCACGTGACGTCGCTATTTCATCGATGGCCCGGAATGCACGGCGGGTGAAGTGCATCTCTTCAAATTGGATGATGTGCGTGCAACTCTCCCATTCCCTGAATAGTTCCCTGGCGAGTTCACGGGTGGGGACCGTCAACGGGTTGTTGGCGGGGGTTCGGACTGCGGCATCATCACGACACAATGTCAAACCGTGCGTATTCTTGCTGAGTGACAGATGGCTCCAGTCCTTGCGCGGTCGCCATTCAGGCATGACATTCCGCCAAAGTGCCAAAGTCCAGCTGCTTGTCATCCCAACCCAGCAGTTGAAAACGTCGGCGCATATGGGGTGGTAGAGGTGCGTGGAATCGTCGTGTCTCACCATTGCCGGGATGAGAGAACTCCAGTAACCCGGCATGCAACATCATACGTCTCCCCGAATGCAGCGACCCGTCATGAATGCGCTTGCCATACTGACGATCTCCAACGATGGGATGTCCCATGTCTGCGAGATGGATGCGCAACTGATGATTGCGACCGGTCAAAGGTTTGAGAGCCACCAAAGCGAGCTTCTGCCCCAACCCGTCTATGACCTCATAGTTGGTGAACGCCGTCTTGGTCTTGTCGGTTTCCTGAACCCACATCTCGGATTCGATGCACCCACTTGTGACTTTCGGACAGCCGTGAACAATCGCAAGATAGAGCTTGGTGACGCGCCGCAATCTGAAATCTTCCGACAGGGCGCACGCCGCGCGGCGATTCCGTGCCATAACCAGAAGCCCGGAGGTCTCCTTGTCGAGACGATGGATGAGTTTCGGCGTCGAATCTTTCGTTGCGAAACAGGCGGACGCATAACCTGCCAGATGTCGCCGCTGGCCAGTTCCGCCCTGAACTGCAATGCCAGGCGGTTTATCAAATACGATGATATCTGAATCCTGATACAAGATCGTGGATTGAAACCAAGGGGGAATCTTTATGCTCTGTGGGAACCCTTGCGATGGATGATTCCGGGGAGCAAAATCCAGCGAGACGGGTAACCGCACCGTTTGCCCCTCTTGTAGCCGATCAGAAGGTTTTGCCCGTGCGTCGCCAATCCTGATCATTCCCTTTCGACAGAGTCCCTCGATCTTGGACTGAGGAAGTCGGCCAAAGCTGCGGCGCAACCAACGGTCGAGTCGCTGCCCCGAATCGTCTGGACCGACCGTGCGGGTTTCGATCTTGTTCATCCCCATGCCCATCGTCCCAGAACAATCCCCGTCGCCAATGCCGCCAGAGACAGAACCAGCGTCGCAGTGACATAGATAAAAGCCTCTCCTGTTTTGCCCCCTTCCATCAACATCCATGTCTCCAAGGCAAAGGCGGACATGGTCGTATACCCACCGAGAAAGCCCATTGTGACGAAAGGTGCTGCGCGCGAATAGTCACCACCTGCGAACCAGGCGAAGGCAAATCCCATCGCCAGACACCCGACTGAATTGACCATGAGTGTACCGAAAGGGAATGTTGCTCCCACGATCCGGGTGACCAACATGGAAGTCAGGTAGCGCCCGAGCGCCCCCAACGCCCCTCCTGCAGCAATCTGTAGCAGCATCTGCGGGATATTTGATTCATCGTCAATCATTGAAACGCCACGTGATCGTCTCTTCAGTCGAGGGAGCGACGGCGTCGTGAACGCGCCATTTCCACACTGATCCGGTGTTTTGAGGACAATCCGGCTTCACGACGTTCGCCTTTTTGAGCGGAGTTTGGCGAAATATTGCAGGCGTTTCTTCAGATCACGCTCAAATCCGCGCTCGACCGGCATAAGGTAGGACTTTCGTTCCATTCCATCTGGGAAACAATTTTGTCCGGAAAATGCATCTGGTGAATCATGATCATATTGATAGTCGGCACCGTAGCCAAACTCCTTCATCAATTTGGTGGGCGCATTGAGAATATGTTTCGGGGGTGGCAAAGAACCGGTTGAACGGGCATCGCGCTGCGCCGCGCTGAACGCCTTGTAGGCCGTATTTGATTTTGGCGACAGGGCCAGATACGCGACCGCCTCGGCGATACCCAATTCGCCCTCCGGGCTCCCGAGCCTTTCATAATTCTCCCAGGCCGCCAGACAAAAGGACAAGGTCTGGGGATCAGCAAGTCCAATATCCTCGGTTGCCATCCGCGTCACGCGCCTGAGGATATAGCGCGGGTCTTCGCCACCATGCAGCATCCGGGCGAGCCAGTAGAGTGCGGCATCCGGATCAGAACTGCGGACTGACTTATGCAAGGCAGAAATCAAATTATAATGCCAGTCGCCTGACCGATCATAACTCGTTGAACGCCGTGCGACAGTCGCTGCAACCTGCGCGGCATTGAACTCTTTGTCGGGCGCCTCCAGCCAAATCTGTTCCGCCAGGTTGATCAATGCCCGCCCATCTCCATCAGCCAACTGAATCAATTGCACCCTCCCGGCTGCGGTCACGGGCAGTTGGCAGTTGAGGCGCTTCTCGGCGCGACACAGGAGCGCATCAAGGTCTGATTCGGTCAAATGATGCAGTGGAAGGACTTGCATACGCGACAGCAAGGCCGGATTGAGCTCAAACGATGGATTCTCGGCAGTGGCAGCAATCAGCGTGAAGGAACCATCCTCGAGACCTGGCAGGAACCCATCCTGCTGACTGCGGTTGAAACGATGAATTTCATCGACAAATATGAGCGTGCGGATCCCATCCTGGCGCCGCAGTCGTGCCTCACTGAAAATCCTGCGCAAATCTGCCGTGCCCGACTCGACCGCACTCATCTGCACCAGTTCCTGATCGGAATTCGCTGCCAGCAATCGCGCCAGAGTCGTTTTTCCACATCCCGGTGGTCCCCAGAATATCAGGGATGTGACCGTCTTTGTCGTCATCAACCGACGGAGTGGGCCTCCATCCGTCAGGAGATGTTGCTGCCCAAAGACGTCCTCGAACTTTGTCGGGCGCAGAATATCAGCGAGAGGGCGCGAATCCTCGGAGCGGCCAAATTTAAAACCGAGTGCCGTCGGGGAACCCTGCGGCATGGCCAACGTCAGTCAGTTATCGATTGATTTCGATCCTGGGCAAAATTGGGCGCACCTACGAGTTATCCTCGCCTGCCTCTTCGGTCGTCCGCATCCGGTCAGCAGCGCCCTTGGCTTCCGGGTCGCGGTCAATGAATTCAATGATCGCCATCGGTGCTGAATCGCCATAGCGAAAGCCGGCCTTGAGAACGCGCGTGTAACCACCATGTCGATTCTGGTAACGCGGTCCCAAAACGTCAAACAATTTCGTCACATGCTGATCCTGGATCAGCCGCGATGCGGCCTGGCGACGCGCATGGAGATCACCGCGTTTTCCCAAGGTAATCAGCTTCTCAACGATCGGCCTGAGTTCTTTCGCCTTGGGCAGGGTCGTCCGAATCTGCTCATGTTCAATCAACGAGCCCGCCATATTGGCAAACATCGCCTTGCGGTGCTCACTCGTACGGTTGAGATGGCGGTAGCCGCTCTTATGACGCATGGTTCCAACTCGCTCCCTGATTGTTCCGCAGCATCATTTCACTGCGGTTACGTAACCTGCTGTGCAGCGTCAATGCTCAATAGCTGCTATCATGCTGTTTTGACAACTCTTCAAGATTATCCGGCGGCCAACCTGGATTCTCCATCCCCAAAGACAGGCCAAGATCTGCCAGCATTTTCTTGATCTCGTTCAGCGACTTACGCCCGAAATTGGGCGTCTTGAGCATGTCCGCCTCAGACTTAAGAACCAAATCGCCAATATAAACAATATTGTCATTCTTTAAGCAATTGGCAGCGCGAACCGAGAGTTCAAGCTCTTCGACCTTGCGGAAGAATTCCGGACTATGGAGATCAGTTGTCGATGCTTCCTCAGATTCGATCGACTGCGGCTCGTGGAAGTTGATAAATGGTTCCAGCTGATCCTGAATGATACGGGCTGCAAATGCGAGTGCATCTTCGGGATTGATCGAACCGTCAGTACTGACCTCAAGCACGAGTCGGTCATAGTCAAGTATTTCACCTTCGCGCGCAGGTTCAACCTTGTAAGCAACCCGTCGTACAGGTGAGTAAATCGCGTCGATCAGAATCGTCTCCGCATCGCCATCATTCGCCTGTTGGTCGGCCGTCACATAGCCCTTGCCGACATTAACAGTCAGTTCAGCGTCAAAAGATGCGCCCTCGTCCAAATGGCAAATGATATGGTCGGGATTCAGGATCGTAATCCCATTGATACATTCGATATCACCTGCACGCACCGCACCCGCTTCTCTGGCTCTCAGATTCAGTCGCCGCGGTCCTGATACCTCCATGTGCAACCTGACATCCTTCAGATTGAGGACAATGTCGGTGACATCCTCACGGATTCCCTTGATCGACATAAACTCGTGAACAACGCGATCGATACGTACACCGGTCACAGCAGCGCCTTGCAGGGACGACATCAAGACCCGCCGCAGAGCATTGCCGAGCGTCAGACCAAAACCCCGCTCCAGCGGCGAGACGACAATCTGAGCCTCGCAACTTCCGTCCGAACCCGGATTGATGTCGAGACGTTTCGGCTTGATCAGCGCATCCCAATTATTTTGAATCATTGCATATCTCCAAATTCGGTCGGCGCCTCGCTTTCGCGGCGCAAATGTCGAGAATCCAAGCGATCGCGCGGAGCGATCAACTAAACGCGGCGACGTTTTGGTGGGCGGCAGCCATTATGGGCGATCGGGGTCACGTCACGGATCGCTGTGATCGTAAAGCCCGCAGCTGCCAGTGCCCGCAGGGCACTTTCACGCCCCGAGCCGGGGCCCTGAACTACAACCTCAAGAGTTTTCACTCCATGTTCGGCGGCTTTTCTTGCAACATCTTCTGCCGCCTGTTGCGCTGCATAAGGGGTTGATTTTCGTGACCCCTTGAATCCCATCGTGCCGGCCGATGACCAAGCGATCGCATTACCCTGCATATCGGAAATTAAGATTTTGGTATTGTTGAATGATGAACTGACATGAGCGACCCCCGTGGGGATGTTCTTGCGCCCTTTTCGCCGACCGCGGCCTCGTTCTACTGCCAATTTTTGACTCTCCGCTACTTCTTCTTACCGGCAATCGGTCTGGCCGGACCTTTACGTGTCCGCGCATTGGTATGCGTCCGCTGCCCCCGAGCCGGTAACCCACGGCGATGACGGAGACCACGATAACAACCGAGATCCATCATCCGCTTGATATTGATCTGAACTTCCCGCCTCAAAGCACCTTCAACCATGTAATTCCGGTCAATATGCTCACGCAACAACAGCACTTCACTGTCACTGAGATCATTAAGTCGCCGCGACTGATTGATTTTCAAGGTCTCACAGATATTGCGAGCCGTCGCATGTCCGATACCATAGATGCTGGTGAGCGCGATAGGAACACGCTTTTGAGTCGGAAGATTAACACCTTGAATACGCGCCAATAGTGTCGTCCTTTTCCTACAGTTCCTGCAATTTCCAACTCACACCAACAAGCGACCATCTGACCTCGTGCAAAGGATCGCAAGGACCACGCCACCAACCTGCAGCAGCAATGTGATTGAAATTTGAAAAAACGGGTCTGTCTTTCGCCATGCCGCCCTTACCGATTTTGTTTTCCACAGTCAAGGGGTTCACAGAAAAAATTTACCGAATGCGCCTGACTTCATGAAATCCACAACCGTGAGATCGCGAGTCTCGCCGGGCCGATCACAGACCCGACCACATTGCCAACCGCACCCGTGAGAACGACTTTATCGGTCAGGCTGCGCGTCGATCAGACAAGCAAGAGCGGGCTTGCCCGTATTGCTGGACCTGACGAACACTGTAACAAGGACACAGGTCAATTTTGGCGGTGATGATCGGCCCGAAGCCTCTTGCCGCCAGCATAAGATTTCCTGATGACATCTTATTCATCGCGCATGGTTTCCGATGACATCGGCTACAGGGCTACTTACGACAGAAATGATGGTCTGAGTACACGTGACGTGCCTGTCGCCGCAACAGCCGTATACATCAAGCCCGTCTATGCGGGCTCAATCCCTGTGAAAACGCAAACCTAATCCCCATACGCGACCGATGGAAGCCACGTCGTCAGCGCCGGGAACTGGAACACGATCATCAGCCCGACAAGTTGCAATATAACAAAGGGAATGATGCCCCGATAGATATGTCCAAGTGTCACACCCGGCGGGCACACGCCCTTCAAATAGAACAGAGCGAAGCCAACTGGCGGGGTCAGAAAGGACGTCTGCAACGTGACGGCGGCCAGAATAGCAAACCAGACGATGGACGGGTCACGAACCTGATCAAAACCCGGAACGTCAAGATCAAGACCCAGGATGACCGGCAGCATCAATGGCATGACGATAATGGTAATCTCAATCCAGTCAAGGAGGAAGCCGAGCAAAAAGATAATTGACAGGATAAAGAGAACCGTCAGGTAGGGATCATCAAAGGCAGAAAGAACCAGACCCTCAATGATCTCATCGCCGCCATAGCGACGCAGGACAAAAGCAAAGAAATTTGCGGCAAGAAAAATACCGATAATGTAACCGGTGGTGTTGACCGTCGAATAACTGACTTCGCGCATCACTTTGAAATTCAGTTTCCCATTCGCCAAAGCCAGAATGGTGGCACCAAGAGCACCAAGGCCGGACGCTTCTGTCGGTGTTGCGAATCCAGCAAAGATAGAGCCCAAAACCAACAGAATCAGAAATAATGGCGGCACCACGGCAATGAGCACCTCTTTGACCGCCTGCCAGCTGATGTCCTCCCTGTTTTCGGGGGCTGGCATCGATGACGGACTGATCAGGCCATAGACGACGATAAATACGATGTAGAGCGCACCGAGAATCAAACCCGGAAAGAATGCTCCCATAAATAAATCGCCAAGCGAAATCGCCAACTGATCTGACATGATGACCAGCATGATCGATGGCGGGATCAGTATTCCGAGGGTTCCGGCAGAAGCGACCGTTCCAGTAGCAATTGGCTTGCTATAATTCTGCGCCATCATCGCTGGCAATGCCATGACGCCCAGAAGTGTCACCGAGGCACCAATCACACCGGTTGAAGCAGCGAGAACAATGCCGATCAACATCACTGTCAAGGAAAGCCCACCGCGCAAACGCCCAAACAGTTTCTGCATCGAGTGCATCATGCGCTGTGCAACGCCCGACTGATCAAGCATCAGCCCCATAAAAATAAACATTGGCAAAGCAACAAGAACCGGATTCTTGACTATGCCACCAAAAAGTCTGCCCGCAACCGCCCCAAAACGCTGATAATCGATCCCGGTACGATCGAATTCAATGACATCGCGAAACGCGGCGCGGAACGGATCCAACAGTATTTCTGCGATCAGGGCAAAAACCAGACTCACCCCAACGAGCGCAAATGCCACGGGCACGCCGCGAAACAGCATGAAAATAAATGTGAGGAACATGGCCAGAATAGCCAGTTCGTTCAATGTCAGGAATTGACCGATGAATCCCAGGATGGCCATGGTCTAACAAGACCGCCCGGTCAATCGAATGGCAGTTGGAGAGTCATTCATCGCTATACGATTCATCAGTTCGCAGACCAAGCTAGCCCGGCACCTGCCGCCTACCGGCGAAAATGCGGGCACCGACAATCAGGACAATGGTCAGAATAATACCAGCCAATACGGTCCATTTCATGGTTTCCGGCCCAATCTGAAAAGTTCCGAATACCGGAAGCCGACTGATCTCACGGTTCGACAGTTCTGCCGGACTGGTCAGGCGCATGAACCACCAGATGCCGTAGTAAGCGGCCAGATTCATGATGAAGAGCGTTGATGGAAGCGCGACCAGGAGCTGCTTCCATAGTGCCGGATTGGTGAGTTTGCCGAGAAACCGAACATAGGCCGCCCAGGTCGCAACGCCGATGAAGAGAAACGCGATATTCATGAACCACTTCAGCAACCACAGATTATGCAGTCCATTGGGGCTGTCTGAGCCTTCGTCATTTGAGAAAGACTGTATCGCATAAGGCAGCGTGGTGTCCCAGCTCAAAATCACGAAGGGCAGAAACAGCCAAACAAGGGCGACAATTTCAATCCGGTACTTGGTTTCAGGCACAAACCGGTCGTAAAAGATGTCAACACGAACGTGACTGCCGACCGTGACCGCATAGCCAATCGCAATCAGGGACGCGGAGCCATAGAGCCACCATTGCAGGTCATCAAGCCAAGCCTGGTTGAAGCCGGCACTTCGCAGGACAACCTGCGTGCAAATGGCGATCATGAGCAGGGGAAAGAGCCAAGCGAAGCCGTTCGATAGAAATATGATCAGCCGATCGCCCCGGTTATGCTCAAGGCGTCCCGCCGTGCTGGGGTCAGGCGCAGAAACAATGTCATCCGTTGTGGTCACGCGATCCCCAATTCATGCTTGGCCATGACATCCATCTGGCGCATGTCCCGAAAATACGGGGCAGGATACCACCGCCCCGTATCAAGTTTCCAACCTCGCCTTAATTCCTTGGGCGTGGCAAGTAGATATTGTTGAACCAGATCTTGTAGCCTTGACGGAATTCCTGGAGATCATCCCATGCCTTGGCAAAGAACTCGTCCTCGGCCGCGAGTTCAGCCGCAACCTCATTCCACGCAGTTTCAAAAGCGTCGAGCATTTCGGTATCCCACTGCTTGATCGTCACGCCATGTTCTTCGACATTGGTCACCATGGCCGGGAAGTTCCGTGCTTCGCCTTCGGCAAAGTTGTCCGTGATATTCGCCATACAGGCATACCTGATTTGATTTTGAGATCTCTCATCCAGAGCGTCCCAACGATCCTTGTTGATCAACAATTCGAAAAGCGTGGCAGGTTGATGCCAGCCGGGGAAATAGTTGTATTTCGCGATATTGTAGAAACCCAGATTGGCATCAACAAGCGGCATGGAAAACTCGGTTGCATCGATTGCGCCCCGCTCGAGAGCCGGGAATATGTCACCGCCTGCGAGGAGTGACGTCGAGACACCAATTTTCTGCATCACTTTGGCACCAAGGCCAAAGAACCGCATATTCAAACCATTCAAATCGTCAAGGGAGGTGATTTCGTTCTTGAACCAGCCCGACGTCTCTGGCGCATACATCCCGCAAAGTTCCACATGGACATTAAAGTTGTTGGTCTCATACATTTCACGCATCAAAGCCAGACCGTCGTCATACAGCATCCATGCCAAAGCCTCACCAGGCTCCGGACCGAACGGAACAGCAGCAAAGAGACCAGCGGCATTCATCTTTCCCTGCCAGTAACCGGATGTCGTGTAAGCTGCATCAACCGATCCATTTGATACGGCATCGAGTGCCTCAAGAGCAGGCACCAGTTCACCCGGATCGAAATGTTCGAATTCGACTGATTCAGAGATCGAGTTGATCTTGTCAACGAAACTGACCCCCGCGGTACCCAGGATCGGCAAATTCTTTCCGAATGCAGATGTCATTTCAAAAACTTCCTGCGACTGGACCGTCGTAGCAGAAAGGGCGACAAGACCTGCCGCTGCCAACACTCTATGTTTCATTTATACTACTCCATTAGAATTCAAAGGTCGCACCGACTAACAGATAATTTTCGCGATGACCAGAAAGATCCCACATAGCGGACAATTGATCGCAATGTCGAACCGATCAGACGATGTAATGGATATCTGGCTGGTCCTGCTCGCCACCAGAAGTGGCACGAAACTTCTCATGGCGGTTGATTCCCGAACCCGGTGATGTCGCTGAATTCGGGATATCCCATATCTCCAGCTTGACGCTCTTTAGGGATGACCTTGTCGCTTGGTGTTACTTGACGGGTTTCCACAACTGGGAACTGCAGAAGAGTAACAGGCAACCTGAGACTTCCAGGCCTTCCTTCTTTCGCGTCATCGTTGCGCTGAACGTCTGATCGCGATCCACCGCGTAGATCTTGCCACCCCCATACCGGCCATTGCCGAGTGGCTTCATATTCCAGATAATCCTGACATTCAGCGCTGGATCATCCTTGATCTCCTGTCTGGAATCGGCAAACGCACGGCGCACCACGCCACAGACCTTCTCTTCGCACGGATAGATTTCGACATGCGCATATCCCCCATTATTGCCCGCGAGGGTCTGATAAATCCCGAAAACCGATTCCGCCCCGACAGCGGCGGGAAACATCGTCAGCGCGATGACTGCAAATGTCCGAAGAACGCGCATGGGGTCCCCTCTCCTCTCATACCGAGGCTTGCATTCATAGTGCCCACAATCGGGTCCGTATGGCTGCAGATTATATCCCTGGATTCGGAATTTCAAATGGCGGCACCGTCGACTTGCTGGCCGCCAATCTCCGACCATAATCAGGCCCTTTCTGCCACAGATCTTCAGCCTCCAGCAGTTTGACAGCAAATGGCGACGCTGATACTTGACCATCGCAAGACATGTGAATCTCGCCCTCTTGGTATCTCGATCTGTGCCGTGGGACGATGATACGAATGCTTTGCGCATGACCCGGCAGACAGCACATCGTGCCCACTGACCGGGGAAGTCAGGCTCGGTTGATCGCCAGTGCACGACTCGACCGCCAACGAAAGATGCGCCTCATGATCAGCGACGATCTCAAACTTGATTATGGTGATGTTTTGATCGTGCCCGGGCGCAGTCCGGTGGCCAGCCGCAAACAGGTTGAACTGGCGGTTGACACTGACTTTCGTGGTCACATCATGCGCTATCAGGGCGTCCCGATCATGGCTGCCAATATGGACGGCGTCGGCACGATGGAAATGGCTGACGCATTGCGCGAATACGGTGTCTTCAGTTGCCTGACCAAGTTCTACCAAGCACGGGAATTGATTGATTTCTTCACGTCTGACCCGTCCCGCTCAGCCTTCAGTGCCATGACCATCGGAATCGGCGACGATGACTGGAACAAATTTGCGGCGGTCAACGCACGGGCAGGTGATTTACTCGCTTATGCGTGCCTCGATGTTGCCAATGGCTATACAGACCGTTTTGTTGGCTGTGTTGAAAAGTTTCGTGATCTTTACCCCGACAAGATCCTGATCGCAGGCAATGTCGTCACACCTGAACAAACTGTGCGCCTGATTGATGCAGGAGCAGACATCGTCAAAGTCGGAATCGGCGGGGGAAGCGTCTGTGAAACCCGAATTAAGACCGGAATCGGCTTTCCGCAATTCTCGGCAGTCCTGGAATGCGCGCGTGCTGCGCATGAGGATGGCGGACGGATCGTCGCGGATGGTGGCTGCACGACACCGGGAGATGTCGCCAAGGCGCTCGCCGCCGGGGCTGATTTTGTCATGCTCGGTGGCATGTTCGCTGGCCATAAGGAAGGCGGCGGTCGCATTGTTGACCGTTTCTTCAGCGGTGAAGAAGTCACTGAGGGTGGCGAGTTGGTTATCGAAAAACATCAATATGTCGAATTCTACGGGATGAGTTCCAAAACCGCCAATGACAAGCATTTTGGTGGCTTGAAAGACTATCGATCGAGCGAGGGACGCACCGTCTTGCTCAGGCTCAAACCCTCTTTATCCGATTCCATACATGATTTACTGGGCGGACTTCGCAGTGCCTGTAGCTACGTCGGGGCTGAAAGCCTGAACGAAATCAGTCAAAAAGCCCGCTTTGTCCGATGCAGCAACACGCATAATCGCATCTTTGAAGAGATGGCACTGGAATAGAATCATGGTGGAGCCGAGGGGAGTTGAACCCCTGACCTCGTCATTGCGAACGACGCGCTCTCCCGACTGAGCTACGGCCCCATCTCGCGCATGGCAATAGCCATTTCACGGACATCCTGTCAAGGCAGGACCTGCGAGCCGCGTGCAACCCGATCTCATCTTGACCAGACAACTGAGGTGACATCTTGAGTGACGACTGGCAAAATCAGCCTGCGCCCTCGGTCGATCATCTTTCGGAGGTCGCTGAGCGTGCCATGGCATCGCTGCCCGACCTCTTCCGTCAGATTGGCATGCAACTGGCAATCACCGTGGAGGACGTCCCCACCGCGGATATCTGCGCGGAATTTGACCGCGAGGACGTCCATGAACTGACTGGAATATATGTCGGTGAGCCCCTGACCCAACAGTCGATACTGGATCAATCAACGGGACCGAGCCACATTATCCTTTACCGGCAGGCCATTCTCAATGAGTGGGTCACGCGGGGCAATGTGACGCTGTTTGAGCTGGTTCTCCATATCGTTGTGCATGAACTCGGACACCATATGGGCCTGACCGATGATGACATCGCTCAAATTGACCGGTGGTGGGAGTGAGCAGGTTCGTCGCCTTTCAACCCCGCTGTGCCCCACGTATGCCCGCAACAACCGATCGGGCTGTGAGACCGCATGGCAACTGATTGGAGGGCCACCGCCGACAGGCGAACTGACCGAAATCGTGATGACACGCTTCCCGGTCCACAGCTGCCGGCATTGTCTCTCGTCGTCGCGTCGCCGTGACCAATTGTCATGAGGCCTGTGCGCCAGTTCTCAGCGAGTCAAGACAGGATGCGATCGCTGCTGCAACCTCCTCGGGTGTTCCATGACTCTCCAATTGCTGCAATAAACCGGCATGATAATAGTAACCTGTCAATGGGGAGGTTTTGCGGTAATATTCCATCAAACGGACCCGCAGCGCCACTTCGGTATCATCATCACGCTGACGAAGCTGCGAATGACAATCGTCGCATTGTCCCACGATCCGGGGCGGGTTGTTGCTGAGATGAAAAACCTTGCCGCAATTGGTGCAGGACAGGCGCCCGGAAATACGCGACACAAGAATTTCCGGCTCCACCACCATCTCGATGACCGCATCAAGGCATGTCCCGGATTCCCGCAACAGTTGCTCGAGTGAATCAGCCTGTGCAAAGGTTCGCGGGTATCCATCAAATACAAAGCCGCCCCGTCGATCCCCGTCGAGACGTTCGGCAATCAATGCGGTCACGATTTCATCGGAAACAAAAGCCCCGGATTCCATAATGGAAGCAACCTTGTGCCCCAATTCACTTCCTGACACGGCTGCCTGGCGAAGCATGTCACCCGTCGAAAGCTGAATCATATCCCTCTCGCTGACGAGCCGTACCGCTTGGGTCCCCTTCCCTGCGCCCGGCGGCCCGATCAGAACAATGTTCACCTGTTACGCTCTGGCTTGTTCCGCCGTCGACGACCGCGCAACTGCGACCGCTCAATCAAACCCTCATATTGATGCGCCAACAAATGCGACTGCACCTGGTTAATCGTATCCATCGTGACGGACACAACGATCAGGACCGACGTACCGCCAAAATAGAAAGGAATCGCCAGCTCGGCGCGCAGGATTTCGGGCAGCAGGCACACAAGCGTGAGATAACCTGAACCCAAAACCAGAATCCGGTTGACGACATAATCAAGATATTCCGCAGTCTTCGGGCCAGGGCGGATTCCGGGTATGAAGCCATTCTGATTTTTCAGGTTATCCGCGACGTCCTCGGTCTTGAAGGCAACATTCGCCGTGTAAAAATAGGCGAAAAAAATGATCATCGCCGCAAAGAACAGCAGGTAGAGCGGTTGCCCGGGACCGAAATAGGCCAATAGTGAAGACATCAGCGGACTGGCCGAATTACCGGAGAAAGTCGAGACTGTTGTCGGCAACAGCAGCAGAGATGACGCGAAAATCGGCGGGATCACACCTGACGGGTTGATCTTGAGAGGTAAATGTGACGAGCCCCCCTCGTAGATCTTCATTCCCGCCTGTCGCCGTGGATACTGGATGTGGATTTTTCGCAGCGACCTCTCCATATAGACGACGAATCCGATCACGACCACGACCATGATGATCACGCCAACAATCACCACTGGTGACAAGGCACCCGAGCGGCCCTGGCTAAAGAACTGGGCCAGGGCAGACGGGATTTCGGCGATAATCCCGGCAAAAATAATCAACGAAATTCCGTTGCCAATTCCCCGTGCCGTAATTTGTTCACCGAGCCACATGAGAAACATGGTGCCCCCCACCAGGGTGACCACGCATGAAATCCGGAAAAACCAGCCCGGATCAACCGCCAGACCCCCTGTCTCAAGGCTCACCGCCAAACCATAAGCCTGGAAGGTGGCAAGTAGCACGGTCCCATAACGGGTATATTGGTTGATCTTCTTGCGCCCCTGCGCACCTTCTTTCTTGAGCTGTTCGAGCTGTGGCACCATGGCGACCATCAGCTGCACAATAATGGAGGCAGAGATATAGGGCATGATCCCCAATGCGAAGACACCCATGCGACCGATAGCCCCGCCAGTAAACATGTTCAACATGCCACCAAGTCCGGCCGAAGCGGCATCAACAAATTCACGGAGGGCAAGCGTGTCGATGCCCGGGACGGGAATGAAAGTCCCGACACGGTAGACAATCAGCAGACCGAGGGCGAAAAAAATTCGTTTGCGTAAATCCGAAGCTTTGGCAAAATCGGACCAACTCAGATTTGACGCCATCTGCTCAGCAGCAGAAACCATCGCTTGTCTCCTTGCCCGTTACCGCAGCCGTGACCTAGCCTGCACGCGAGTCCTCATCTGCGTCACCGGAATGACCATCTGCCTGCTCATCCGCAGACAATTCTTCGGCGGTTGAAACACCTTGATCGCGTGTGGCCATCATGATGGTCAGCCTGCCACCTGCCGCCTCAACCTGCGCAATCGCCGCTTTCGATGCTCCGGTCACAGCAAGATCCACCTTGGTCGTGATCGCACCATTCGCCAGCACCCGTACGCCATCACGCAAACGTCTCACCAATCCACTTGACAGCAGAACAGCCTCATCGACCATCTGCGATGCATCGATCCGCCCCGAATCAATAAAGGTCTGCAACTGGCCAAGACCGACAATTGCATGTCGCTTGCCATTCGGATTTCGAAAACCGCGTTTCGGCATCCGCTGATAAAGCGGCATCTGCCCACCCTCGAAACCGGCGAGGGAGACGCCTGAGCGGGACTTCTGGCCTTTCATGCCACGACCCGCAGTCTTGCCGCGGCCTGAGCCGGGACCACGGCCGACCCGTTTACGCAGTCGTGTCGCCCCGGGATTATCCCGCAATTCATGCAGTTTCATTGCCGTTCTTTCCCGCTTGTTTCGTCTCGTTCGCTGCACGACTCTCCGGCGCAGGGCGTTCTTCAACAATCTCGACCATATGAGAAATCTTGGCCACCATTCCACGAATCGAAGGCGTGTCCTCGAGTTCGCGGGTACGGTTTATACGCCCAAGACCCAGCCCACGCAAAGTCTGCTGTTGTTTTTTTGGCCTGCGGATCGGCGAGCCGGTCTGCCTGACAATAATCGTTCCAGCCATTTCAATCTTCCTAGCTGCGCGCTGCCTCAGCCGTCGGTTTCCGCAAAATTTCCGACACTTTTTTGCCACGCCGTGACGCCACCAGGCGCGGACTTGCGACTTTGTCCAACGCGTTCATCGTCGCACGGATCATATTGTAGGCATTTTGTGATCCCAGTGACTTGGCAACCACATCCTGGACACCAAGCATCTCAAAAACCGCCCGCATTGGACCACCGGCAATAATTCCCGTGCCCGGCACAGCCGTGCGAAGAATGACCTTGCCGGCACCATGACGCCCCTCGACATCATGATGCAGCGTGCGACTCTCTCGCAATGGCACACGAAACAGATTACGCCGTGCCTTTTCGGTGGCCTTGCGAATTGCCTCCGGAACCTCCTTGGCTTTCCCTTTGCCAAAGCCGACGCGCCCTTTCTGATCACCAACCACGACCAGCGCCGAAAAACCGAAACGTTTTCCGCCCTTCACCGTCTTTGACACCCGATTGATGGCAACGAGCTTGTCGGCAAACTCAGGAGATTCGTTGCGCGATCCTCGGCCTCTTTCTGGTTTAGCCATTCGCTAGACTCCCTAAAAGTTCAATCCACCAGCCCGCGCCGCCTCGGCGAGTGCCTTAACGCGTCCGTGATATAAATTTCCGCCCCTGTCGAGATAGCAATCCTTGACCCCGGCCTCGACAGCCCGTTTGGCAATCAGTTCGCCCACCTTGGTTGCCGCATGACAGTCACCGCCATGATTGAGGCCGAGTTCACCTTGCAGGGACGAAGCGGCCGCCAGGGTCCGTCCGGATTTGTCATCAATGATCTGTGCACCGATATGACGATTGGAACGATGGACCGACAAGCGGACGCGGTTGACGGCCGATTCGCGCAACCGACGGCGAACCCGCGATCGGCGGCGCCTGAACAAACGTTCTTTCTTTTGCGTGTTCATAAGATGAATTGCCTGTTTGACTTGCTCATTTCTTCTTGCCGACCTTCAGATACACTGCTTCGTCAGCATATCGTATACCCTTGCCCTTGTAAGGTTCAGGCGGTCGTGCATTGCGAATTTCAGCGGCAAACTGGCCGACCTTCTGCTTGTCGATTCCTTCAATCACGATTTGTGTGTTCGATGGAACCGAGACGGTCAACCCTTCGCGCGGGGAAAATGTAACATCATGGCAGAGCCCCACTGCAAGCGACAACTCGCTGCCCTTCATCTGGGCCCGGTATCCGACACCATTGATCTGTAATTCCTTGCGAAACCCCTTGCTCACACCGTCCACGCAATTGGCAAGGATCGAGCGCGATGTCCCCCATAACTGACGGGCGCGTTTGGATTGACCACGCGGTTCGACTGTCATTGACTTGTCGTCAACGCTGACTGTCACTTCTGACGACAGTAAAAAGCCCAACGTTCCCTTCGGGCCCTTGATGTCAATTTGCTGCCCCTTGAGTGACGCGGAAACGCCCTGGGGAAGCTCTATCGGATTTCTGCCAACGCGCGACATCGTTTCCCTCCTAAAAGACCGTACAGAGAATTTCACCGCCGACATTCGCCTCACGGGCTTCGGCGTCAGACATCACTCCGCGTGCGGTCGAAACAATGGCTACGCCCAGTCCCTGGCGGACAATCGGCACTTTTCGTACCCCCGCATAGACCCGGCGTCCGGGCCGTGAAATCCGCTTCAACTCACGAATGACCGGTCGACCGTCATGATACTTCAACGATATCCTGATTTCCTTATGACCGCGGTCATTCTTAACAATTTCATAACCGCGAATATATCCCTCTTTTTTCAACACATCGAGGACCCAGCGCCGCAATTTTGATGCCGGTGCATTGGTGGTTGGCCGACGACGCGTCTGCGCATTGCGGATACGCGTCAGCAGGTCGCCAACAGGATCGCTAACAGCCATAACTTCCCTCCCTACCAACTCGACTTGATCATTCCCGGAATCTGGCCGGCACCACCAAGTTCACGCAATGCAATACGCGAAATCTTCAATTTGCGATAATAACCTTTCGGACGACCCGAAATCTGACATCGGTTATGCAACCGGGTTGGGGACGAATTACGCGGCATTTTGGCCAACCTCATGGTAATCTTGAATCGCTCTTCAATATTCAGGTCCCGATCCGCCAACAGACCTTTCATTGCTTGACGCGTTTTCTCATGCCGCGCCACCATACGCTGGCGTTTGCGCTCACGCTCCACCATTGCCTTTTTTGCCATCAATTCGCTCCCAAAGACGATTCACCGGTGAACGGCATATTGAAACCCCGCAAAAGGCTTCTTGCTTCGGCATCCGTCGACGCTGTCGTACAAATCACCACGTCCAACCCCCTGATTTCATCAACCTTGTCATAATCGATTTCGGGGAACACGATATGTTCGCGCATCCCCATGGAAAAATTTCCTCTGCCGTCAAAGGATCGCGGCGACACGCCACGAAAATCGCGGATGCGTGGCATGGCAATCAACACCAACCGATCAAGAAACTCATACATTCGGCTGCCACGCAAGGTCGCCTTGGCACCAATTGTCATGCCTTCGCGCAGGCGGAATGAGGCAATGGACTTGCGTGCACGGGTCGGAGTGGCCTTTTGCCCGGCAATCAGGGTCAGATCCTCGAGGGCTGATTTTGCCTTGCGCGAATCCTTCACGGCTTCGCCAACCCCCATATTGAGGACAATCTTCTCGAGCCGCGGCACCATCATTGCATTCCTGTAACCAAACTCACTCCGCAGCGCTGGATGAATTTGATCATTATAGAGTTGTCTGAGTCTTGGGACGATATCAGCCATCTATCACTTCCCCGGTTGATTTTGAAAATCTGACCTTCTTCCCCTCCTGTATACGAAAGCCAACACGGGTCCGCTGGCTTGTCGTCGGATCAACCAGCATCAGATTGGACAAGTCGACCGAATTCTCCTCAGCCCGGCGCTCGCCCTTCTGGCCACTCCGCGGTTTGACATGTCTCAAAGTCACCGCAACGTCGGTCACAATGGCCCGACCGCGCCGGGTGTCGACAGAGCGGATCACACCCTGTGCTCCCTTGTCGCGACCCGAAATGACGACCACCCTGTCGCCGCTTTTCAATTTTGCAGCCATCACAGCACCTCTGGCGCGAGCGAAATGATCTTCATAAAATTGCGGCTGCGCAACTCACGCACGACAGGTCCAAAAATCCGTGTTCCCACCGGTTCATCATTATTGTTGAGAATCACAGCCGCATTACTGTCAAAACGGATCGCCGTCCCGTCGTCTCGACGCACTTCCTTGGCAGTCCGCACGACCACCGCGCGGCGGACATCACCCTTTCTGACCCGCCCCCGCGGAATTGCCTCCTTGACCGACACGATGATCACATCGCCAACCGAGGCAAAATTACGGCGTGAACCACCAAGCACCTTAATACACTGGATCTTGCGTGCGCCGGAATTATCGGCCACGTCCAGATTCGTCTGCATCTGGATCATGTCGTTTCTCCTGACCTTTGGAGATGATTTTCACCTATCCCCATGGTTTCGTTCGATGTGGAATGTCAGACCGAACTTTCAGTCACCACTTCCCAGCGTTTCGTCTTCGAAATCGGTGCGCATTCGCGAATGCGCACGATATCTCCTGTCTTGGCACGATTATCTGCATCATGTGCCGTATATTTCTTGGACCGTCGTACCGTCTTCTTCATCATCGGATGCGTGAATCGGCGCTCGACCAGAACCGTCACGGTGCGGTTACAGCGATCACTGACCACCTGACCTGTCAAAACGCGTTTTGGCATAACTAACTTCCGCCTGAACCGGAGTCCGGGCGCGCCCGTCTCATTTCGCCAAGGACTGTCTTGACCCGTGCCGTCTCCCGACGAACTTCACGGATGCGTGCCGTATTGTTGAATTCCTGCGCCGTGCGCCGGAACCGCAAATTAAAGGATTCACGTTTCAGCCTGATGAGTTCAATGGTCAACTCATCAGCCGATTTCTCACGCATTTCTGCTGCGTCCATCTCAACTCAACTCCAGTTCAATCACTGCGCCCAGTCGGCGCGTTCAACAATACGCGTCTTGACTGGCAACTTCATTGCCGCGAGGCGAAGCGCCTCCCTTGCCACAACCGGCGTCACACCGTCAATCTCAAACATGACGCGTCCGGGCTTGACCTTCGCCGCCCAATATTCGACGGATCCTTTTCCCTTGCCCATGCGGACCTCGGTCGGCTTTTTTGACACCGGAACATCAGGAAAAATACGAATCCAGACACGCCCCTGTCGTTTCATATGTCGTGTCATTGCGCGCCGCGCGGCCTCAATCTGGCGTGCAGTGACCCGTTCAGGTTGTATCGCCTTGAGACCAAATGATCCAAAGTTGAGACTATGGCCACCTTTCGCGAAACCGTGAATCCGCCCTTTATGGGCCTTGCGATATTTCGGACGTTTTGGCTGCAACATCTCTTCACTCCGTCAACTTACTGCGGTCGCCGCCGTGGCATGCTGCCATCGCGCATCTCTTGTTCCCGCCGATCCCGCGCTGCCGGATCATGTTCCAGAATGTCACCCTTGTAGATCCAGACCTTGACCCCGATGACACCATATGGAGTGGAAGCGGCATAAGTCGCATAATCGATATCAGCACGCAATGTATGCAGTGGCACCCGTCCTTCCCGATACCATTCGGTACGCGCAATTTCGACACCACCAAGCCGTCCAGCCACATTTACCCGGATACCGAGCGCGCCCATACGCATCGCATTCTGCACCGCGCGTTTCATCGCGCGGCGAAATGACACCCGCCGCTCCAACTGTTGCGCCACCGATTCAGCAACCAGCTGCGCATCAACCTCGGGTTTACGCACCTCGACAATATTCAGATGCGCGTCGCTCCGAGTCATCTCGGACAGCCGCTTGCGCAGTGTCTCGATATCCGCCCCCTTGCGGCCGATGATCATACCCGGTCGTGCGGTATGAATGGTGACACGGCATTTGCGGTGTGGCCGCTCGATGACGACGCGGCTGATTCCCGCCTGACCACAGGTGTCCTGAATATATTCCCGGATTTTTACATCTTCCTGCAGAAGATCACCAAAATCCTGACTCTCCGCATACCAACGACTGTCCCAGGTCCGGTTGACCTGCAGGCGCATGGCAACAGGGCTCACTTTCTGGCCCATCAGATGTTCTCCTCGCGCAGTTTGACCGTCAAACGCGAAAACGGTTTTTTGATCGGGCCAAGACGCCCACGCGCACGGGCGCGGACACGTTTCATCATCAAGCTCTTTCCGACATAGGCTTCGGCAACCACCAGACGGTCAACATCAAGCCCATGGTTGTTTTCCGCGTTGGCAACCGCCGACATCAGACATTTCAAGACATCCCGGGCAATTCGACGGCGGGAAAAGGTCAGCTCAGCCATCGCCGCCTCGACATGTTTTCCGCGAATACTTGCCGCCACCAGGTTAAGTTTCTGCGGTGCAACGCGCATCATTCTCACGACTGCCATGGTTTCATGACTCGCCAATCTTCGTTGTGGCTTCAATTTTCCCATGAGTCAGCTCCGCTTTGCCTTGCGATCACCAGCATGACCATGAAAAGTTCGGGTCGGAGAATATTCTCCGAACTTCTGCCCGATCATATTTTCGGTCACGAAGACGGGAATGAACTTCCGCCCATTATGCACACCAAAAGTCAGTCCGACGAATTGCGGAAGAATAGTCGAGCGACGTGACCAGATACGAATCACATCCTTTCGCCCGGACTCTCGTGCCCGTTCAGCTTTCCGCAAGACATCTGCGTCGACGAAAGGTCCTTTCCAAACCGAACGCGCCATGATCAGCGTCCTTTCTTCCGCGCATGTCGGCGCCGGATTATATATTTGTCTGTAGACTTGTTGCGACGGGTGCGCATACCGCGGGTTGGGTGCCCCCAGGGAGTCACCGGATGACGACCACCACTTGATTTTCCTTCACCACCACCATGCGGATGATCAACCGGATTCATCGCGACACCGCGTACTGACGGGCGTTTGCCCATATGGCGTTTGCGACCCGCCTTTCCGAGATTGATGTTGGCATTGTCAGAGTTGGAAACCGAACCGATCGTCGCACGGCACTCTTGCGGGACCATTCTCAATTCGCCGGAGGACAGACGGATTTGTGCATATCCACCACCTCTGCCGATAAATTGTGCGTAGGTTCCGGCCGCCCGTGCCATCTGACCGCCCTTTCCGGGTTTCAATTCAATATTGTGGACAATCGAGCCAATCGGCATGCCGGAAAAAGGCATTGCATTGCCAGGCTTAACATCGGCCCGATCGCTCGAAATCACCCTGTCGCCAGCCGCCAATCGTGCGGGTGCCAGAATATAGCTCTGTTCACCATCCTCATACTGAATCAAGGCAATGAAGGCTGAACGGTTGGGGTCATATTCGATTCGTTCGACGACAGCCGCCACGTCAAGCTTGCGCCGACGAAAATCAATCTGCCGATACAATCGCTTGGCACGCCCGCCCCGGCGCCGCATCGTAATGCGGCCTGTATTATTGCGCCCACCTTTTGACGTCAGACCTTCGGTGAGGGACTTGACAGGGCGGCCTCTCCACAAACCTGAACGGTCCACCAGAACCAAGCCGCGTTGGCCGGGTGTCACTGGCTTATATGACTTCAGTGCCATCTTCCTGCCTTCCCTTCAGCACCACGGCAACAATTGGTTGCCATGGACTGCCAACGTCTTCCCAACATCGCATTACAATTCTGCCGTCACGTCGATCGTATAGCCTTCAACGAGCCGAACATATGCCTTCTTCACGTCTTTTTGGCGGCCAGGGCGCCCACGAAAGCGCTTGGTTTTGCCCTTTTTCACCAAAATATTGACTGATTTGACCTTCACCTCGAACAAGGCTTCGATCGCCTGTTTGACGAGGGGTTTGGTCGCCCGCATTGCCACCTCGAATACCACTGTATTCCCCTCCGATGCCATCGTCGATTTTTCGGTAATGACGGGTCGTCGGATCAGATCAAAATGTTGCGGAGATGCGCTCATGACAATCTCCGTTCCAGGTCCTCGAGACCCGCCGTGGTAATGACCAGAGTATCACGTTTCAGAATATCATACACGTTGGCCCCCATCGACGGGAGAATATCAACCCCATCGATATTGGAAGCGGCCCGGGTAAATTCCGGATTCACCGTCGCCCCGTCAATGATCAACACCCGCCCCCAATCGAAGTTCTGCAACAGATGATTCAAATCCGCTGTCCGCGCTGTTTCAAGCGATGCCGCCCCGAGAACCACCAATTCTCCTGCACGCGCTTTCGCCGACAATGCATGGCAGAGACCCAGCGAGCGGAATTTCTTGGTCAATTTGTGCGCATGACTACGAGGGACAGGTCCCTTGTAGACTCCGCCTTTGCGGAAAATTGGTGCATTGCGATCACCATGACGCGCGCCGCCTGTTCCCTTCTGTCGATAGATCTTGCGGCCGGAATAGCTGGTCTCAGAACGCGTTTTCACTTTGTGCGTGCCCTGCCGCGCGCGTGCGCGCTGCCAGCGAACCACGCGATGGAGGATATCGGCCCGCACCTCGAGACCAAAAATGGACTCCGGCAATGTCACGCTACCGGCTTCTTCGCCGTTCAGCGTGATCACCGAAACATTCATTTTTCAACCCCATGCGCATCATCGTCCGTCTCAACATTCACTGCTGCCGTTGCGTCAGGTTGCGGAGACACCGTCTTCGTCACCGGTTTTTCTGCTGACTTGGTCCCGGCAAACTCACGTATTGCCCCGGGACATGGGACATTCTCGGGACGTGTTTTCTTGACCGCATCACGCACTGTTACCCAACATCCCTTGGAACCTGGAACAGCACCTTTGACCATGATCAGTCCACGCTCTGCGTCGGTACTGACAACTTCAAGATTTTGTGTTGTGACGCGTTCTGCACCAAGATGACCCGCCATCTTTTTTCCCTTGAAAACCCTTCCCGGATCCTGGCACTGACCTGTCGAACCGTGCGAACGATGGCTGACAGAGACACCATGCGATGCGCGCAAACCACTAAAATTATGTCGCTTCATGGCACCGGCAAATCCTTTACCGATCGACACCCCGGAGATATCGACACGCTGGCCAGTGACAAAATGATCGGCGGTGATCTCTGAACCCACCTCAATCAGATTTTCAGGGCTGACACGGAACTCGGCGATCTTGCGCTTGGTCGGAACATTGGCAACGGCAAAATGCCCACGCATCTGGCGTGATATCCGGCTCGCCTTCCGGCTGCCGGCACCCAACTGCACTGCGGTATAGCCGTCCCTGTCAACCGTACGTTGGGCAACCACCTGCAGTTGATCGAGATGGAGCACGGTCACCGGAACCTGTTTGCCATCTTCCAGAAATAATCTTGTCATGCCGAGCTTTTTTGCAATGACCCCAGAACGCATTGCCACGGTTCCTCCTACAGTTTGATTTCCACTGCCACGCCGGCCGCGAGATCAAGTTTCATCAGGGCATCGACAGTCTGTGGCGTGGGATCGACAATATCAAGCAGACGCTTGTGGGTGCGAATTTCCATCTGTTCCCGTGACTTCTTGTCGATATGCGGCCCCCGCAAAACAGTAAATTTTTCAATCTTGTTGGGCAACGGGATGGGGCCCCTGACATCCGCTCCTGTACGTTTCGCTGTCTGGAAAATCTCAGCCGTACTGGCATCCAGAATACGATAATCGAAGGCTTTCAGCGTAATGCGGATTTTTTGGCTCTGGATCATATCGTTGCTCCAAAAGCGAAAGCGCGGCGATGCCGCGCTTTCGCTTCATCTTACTTGATTATTTTCGAGACAATGCCGGCACCCACAGTGCGACCACCCTCGCGGATCGCAAAGCGGAGTTTTTCTTCCATGGCGATCGGCGCAATGAGGTTCACAGTAAAGGTGATATTGTCTCCCGGCATGACCATTTCGGTTCCCTCTGCGAGTTCCACGGTCCCGGTTATATCTGTCGTTCGAAAATAAAATTGCGGACGATAGTTGGTGAAAAACGGCGTATGGCGACCGCCCTCATTCTTGGTCAGAATGTAGGCCTCAGCCTCAAAAACAGTATGCGGAGTCACCGAACCGGGTTTACACAGAACCTGGCCACGCTCCACTGCATCACGCTCCACGCCGCGCAGCAATGCGCCAATATTATCTCCTGCTTCGCCGCGATCCAGCAGCTTGCGAAACATCTCGACCCCTGTGCAGGTTGTCTTGGAGGTCTCACGAATGCCGACGATCTCCAGCTCGTCACCGACAGTGACCACACCGCGTTCGACACGGCCGGTCACCACGGTGCCACGTCCCGAAATCGAAAAGACATCTTCAATCGGCATCAGGAACGGTTGATCGATGGGGCGGTCAGGCGTCGGAATGTAGGAATCAACTGCATCCATCAGCGCCTTGATACTCTCGCCGCCGATCTTGTCGTCACCCCCCTCCATCGCCGCGAGCGCCGATCCCTGGATGATGGGAATATCATCGCCGGGAAATTCATACTCAGTCAACAGCTCACGGACTTCCATCTCAACCAGTTCAAGGAGATCGTCATCATCGACCTGGTCAACCTTGTTCATGTAGACGACCAGAGCCGGCACACCGACCTGGCGGGCAAGAAGAATATGTTCACGCGTTTGTGGCATCGGTCCGTCAGCCGCACTCACCACCAGAATTCCGCCATCCATCTGGGCAGCGCCGGTGATCATGTTTTTCACATAGTCAGCATGACCCGGGCAATCCACATGCGCATAGTGACGGTTCTCGGTTTCATACTCCACATGGGCCGTCGCAATGGTAATGCCGCGTTCTTTTTCCTCAGGGGCATGATCAATCGAGTCATATGACTGAAAATCACCGAAATACTTGGTAATCGCCGAAGTCAGCGTTGTTTTGCCGTGGTCCACATGACCAATGGTACCGACATTGGCATGTGGTTTGGTACGTTCGAATTTTTCTTTTGCCATCCTAATCGTTCCTTAACTAACAAAGTCTCTTCCGACCGGCTTCCGGTCAGGCATATTTTGACTGAATCTCTTCTGAAATATTCCCTGGGACCGTCTCATAATGGTCAAACTGCATGGTGAAATTAGCCCGGCCCGAGGTGATCGAACGAAGATTGTTGATGTAGCCGAACATGTTGGCCAGCGGGACCTGCGCATCGATAACCGATGCATTGCCCCGCAGCGACTGGTCACGCACCTGGCCACGTCTCCGGGTCAGGTCACCGTTGACCGGCCCGGTATATTCCTCAGGCGTCACCACTTCGACCTTCATGATCGGCTCGAGGAGACGTGCTCCTGCTTTGCGCAAACCCTCCCGCATCGCGGCGCGTCCCGCCAGCTCAAATGCCATGACCGACGAATCCACCTCGTGATAGGCACCATCCAGCAGGGTGACCTTCAGATCAATAACCGGAAATCCGGCCAATGGTCCAGAATCGCAAACTGTCTTTACGCCCTTCTCGACGCCGGGAATATATTCCTTGGGAATGTTGCCACCGACAACCTTGGATTCAAAGCTGAAACCCTCACCGGGTTCAGCCGGTTCAATTTCCATCTTCACACGCGCGAATTGACCGGCACCACCGGTTTGCTTCTTATGCGTGTAGTCGATTGCCGCCTTGTTTGAAACAGTTTCGCGATAGGCCACCTGCGGTGCGCCGATATTCGCCTCAACGCTGAATTCACGCTTCATCCGGTCAATCAGAATGTCGAGATGCAATTCGCCCATTCCCTTCATGATCGTCTGACCGGACTCGATATTTGATTCCACCCGGAATGACGGATCCTCTGCGGCAAGGCGCTGCAGGGCCTGCGCCATTTTTTCCTGGTCGGCCCGAGTCCTGGGTTCAACCGCGATCTCGATCACCGGATCGGGAAAGTTCATGGTCTCGAGAACGACCGGGTCGGTGCGCGAACAGAGCGTGTCGCCGGTTGTGGTTTCTTTCAAGCCGGCAATCGCGATGATGTCACCGGCAAAGGCCTCATTGATCTCTTCCCGATTGTTGGAATGCATGAGCAACATCCGCCCGACCCGATCCTTCTTGTTTTTCGTCGAGTTGAGCATTTCCGACCCGCGGCTCAATGTTCCTGAATAGACGCGCGCGAAGGTCAAGGTGCCGACATGTTTGTCATCCATGATCTTGAATGCCAGCGCCGAAAATGGCTGACCGTCGTCGGCCTTCCGGCTGATATTGCGGGTCTCGGTCTGATCGCCTGGCAGGAAGCCGATATATTCCGGCACATCAAGGGGACCGGGAAGAAAATCGATGACGGCATTCAGCATGGGTTGGACGCCCTTGTTCTTGAAAGCTGAACCTGCCAGGACCGGAACGAACGTCATGTTCAATGTCCCCACCCGGATCAGGTGCCGCAACGTTTCCACATCCGGTTCCTCGCCTTCGAGATAACGTTCCATTGTGTCGTCATCGAGTTCAACCGCGCATTCGACCATTTTCGAACGCCATTCTTCAGCCTGGGCCCGCAGGTCGGGTCGAATGGCTTGCCGTGTCCAGGTCGCGCCCAGATCTTCACCTTTCCATGTCCATTCTTCCATGGTGATGAGATCGATGATTCCCTCAAAGTGGTTTTCTGTCCCAATGGGAATCTGGACCGGAACCGGCAAGGATCCCGTTCGCTCAAGAATCATTGAGACACATTCAAAAAAGTCGGCCCCGACCTTGTCCATCTTGTTGACCAGGACGATTCGTGGCACCTTGTAACGGTCGGCCTGTCGCCATACGGTCTCGGTCTGCGGTTCAACCCCGGCATTGGCATCAAGAACACAGATCGCCCCATCCAGCACGGCGAGTGAACGTTCCACCTCGATCGTGAAGTCGACATGGCCGGGGGTATCAATGATGTTGAACCGGTGTTTTTCCGACTGTGATGACTGACCATCCTCGGTGCGCTCCCAGAAGGTCGTCGTGGCGGCGGATGTAATGGTGATCCCGCGTTCCTGCTCCTGTTCCATCCAGTCCATCGTCGCGGCACCATCATGGACTTCTCCCATCCGGTGCGACTTGCCCGAATAGTAGAGAATACGCTCGGTCGTCGTCGTCTTGCCGGCATCAATATGCGCCATGATTCCAAAATTTCGGTAATGGCTGAGTGGATATTCTCGGGGCATTTGCGTTCTACCAGCGGTAATGACTGAAAGCCTTGTTGGATTCAGCCATCTTGTGAATGTCTTCGCGGCGCTTGACTGCACTGCCACGCTCGTTGGCAGCGTCCATGAGTTCATAAGCCAACCGCTCTTCCATGGTGTTTTCACCACGGCTGCGGGCAGCAGCAATCAACCAGCGTATCGCCAGCGCGTCGCGCCTCTCGGGGCGGACTTCAACCGGAATCTGGTAGGTCGACCCACCGACCCGCCGTGATCTCACCTCCACTGTCGGTTTGACATTCGCCAACGCTTCATGAAACACCTCGAGTGGCGCGCGACGCATTTTCTCCTCGACCCGGTCAAAAGCGTTGTAAACAATCGCCTCTGCCACCGATTTTTTGCCGTCCTTCATGAGATTGTTCATGAATTTGGTGACAGTCTGATCACCGAATTTTGCGTCAGGCAAGATATCTCGCCGATCTGGACGTCTCCGTCTTGGCATGGGCTGATTCCTTACTTCGGACGCTTGGCGCCGTACTTGGAACGGCGTTGGCGGCGGTCTGAAACCCCCTCGGCGTCACGTACGCCGCGGAGGATATGGTAACGGACACCCGGGAGATCCTTGACACGGCCACCGCGTATCAGAACGACTGAATGTTCCTGAAGATTATGCGACTCGCCCGGAATGTAGGAAATGACCTCATAGCCACTTGTCAGACGCACCTTGGCGACCTTGCGCATTGCCGAGTTCGGTTTCTTGGGGGTCGTTGTATAGACACGCGTGCACACGCCACGGCGCTGCGGGCATCCCAACAGGTGCATCGATTTCTGGCGTCTTACCTTGGCTTTCCGCGGCTTGCGGATCAGCTGCTGTATCGTTGGCATACCGACGTCCTGTTCACCTTTTTCAACTCTCTTGTTCCGGCGCACGTCGCCAGATTTTTGTGAATCAGAATGCGCCCGCCTTCGTTTGGTCGGCGGCCCCGTCATCAGAGGATCTTGAACTTTTTCAAGATCGTGAATTCCTCAACACAGCTTAACCTTCCGGCGAAGTCACCTTCCCCGGCAAGTGCTCGGCCCTTTGCCGTGATTCGCGCGCGCTGTCAACAAGAAAATTGAAGCCTCTTCACGATAACCGCATGGTTCAACAGAACGGGTTGAGTGGGAGTTGAGACTCACCGCGGGAAACGCACCTGCGGTCTGCCACGTGTGAAACGATGTCTCTTTTTCCTCTCACCGTCAGGGGTTCAGATGAATGGCTGCACTTTTTTGCCCGGTGACGCAATCGGCAGGAAGACACGAATCATGTTCAGAACGCGGCGCAAGCGTGCGCGACCTTGCGCCGTGCGCACAAAGAAGACCATGAGAACCATCCAGGACACCGCACTCGCGGGGTTCGGTATCCGGATCGTGCGATATCGCTTCTGTCAGTTTCCCCGATCTGGCGAAGTCCCGAATGCCAATGGGCATGCGTTGTCGCCTCTTGGTGCATGCCTTCACGGAAAAGAGGCATTTCCCGTGGCAACGCATATCGTGAGTTCCGGAACAATCTGTTGCGCTGGCTGCTGTTCATACACTGCCCGGCGTCAAGATGCGGTACTGCTCCTGAAGCCGGACAGGCGACAAACGCTGCACGATTGCGCTGCAGTCGTGCAACGGTGTTGCCCCTGGAAATGACAACCCCGACACGAGTTGCCTTGCGACAGTCAACTGAACCGAATCAGTTTGAAACTGATGTCAGTCCTCGTCATCATCGTCCCATGCATCTCCATCGAATTCACTGCCATCGTCTTCATCCGGAATCTCGTCCTCGCCCGCGACCATGGAGTCTTCGAGTGGCAGGTCTTCCATGAATTCCTGATCATCAAACGCCTCGATTTCGTCGTCATCCTGCCATTCCAACTGCGCAAAATCTCCGCCCTCTTGCGAGCCGCCATGCGCAGCTGCGAATTCCTCCGCGGCAATTCTCTGCATCTCCATACGCTGTTCGATCAACATACGATCTCTGTCGCCGGCGATGCGCCGCATGTCATTGGAAGCTGCACCGGTTCCAGCCGGGATGAGTCGACCGACGATGACATTTTCCTTAAGTCCTCTCAGCAGATCCGTCTTGCCCTGGACAGCAGCCTCAGTGAGCACACGGGTTGTTTCCTGAAATGATGCCGCCGAGATGAAGGAACGGGTTTGCAGGGCTGCCTTTGTCACCCCGAGAATCATCGTCTTTCCCTGCGCCAGCCTGAGTTTATTCTCCAGTGCCGTTGTATTGATCGCGATAAACTCGTCGCGATCAAGCTGTTCACCGGCAATCAGGGTGGTGTCACCCGGATCTGTCACCTCAACCTTGCGCAGCATCTGACGCAGGATGACTTCGATATGTTTATCGTTAATCTTCACACCCTGCTGACGATACACATGTTGCACCTCTTCAACGAGATGGTCAGCCAGAGCCTCGGTTCCGAGGACATCGAGTATCGATTGCAGGGGCGGCTCCCCCTCAGTGAGACTGTCACCCTTGCGGACCCGGTCACCGTCCTGGACAAGGAGATGTTTGCTCTTGGAAATAAGATATTCCGCCTCCTTACCGGCATCATCCGCAGGGGAAATTGTCACCCGACGTTTCCGTTTGTAGTCAGGATGGAAATGAACGGTACCATCGATAGCGGCAATCTCACATGGATCCTTGGGTGGACGCGCATCAAACAGCTCTGCCACCTTCGGAAGACCACCCGTAATGTCGCTGGTCTTGGTGCTTTCGCGCGGCACCCGGGCGACAACATCACCGCGTCGGACGATTTCACGATCACCCGTCGACAAGACGGCGCCCACCGGAAGTGGATAACCAATCGCGCGGGTCAAGGATGTCGCAAGCCAACCAGATCCATCAGACTGGCTTCCAATCTCCCCCTGCACCCGATTGACGCATCCGGTCTGGGCCAGCATTTCAGCAAGACACGGGTTCCACTCAAACAGCGAATCCGCCTTCTTGACCTTGTCCCCATCGCCAATCAGAATACGCCCGCCACAGGGAAGCATCATGGTTTTCATATGGCCCTTGGATTGCAGTTCCAGCGATGACGAATCTGCAGCGGAGACGATCTGACCAACACCATCAACTTTGAGCAAACTGCTGTCGCCGAGCGCCACGACGCCACCAGAGGGAGCTTGGACGTCGCGAATCGAAGGCGACCAGGCAAATAAAGCCGCGCCTTTTTTTACCTTGTTGCCGTCGGCCACCAACAGTTCGGCACCCAGTGGCAAGGGATGTTCGGTCATATGGGTATACTCAAGGGCCGGCCCACCGGCCGCCTTGTCATCGCAAATGGTACCGTCATGACCGGAGAACAACAAAGCCGATGCCGGACAGGAATGAAAAAGCTCTTCCCCTTCAACAACCTGTTGACCTTCCGTGACCAGAAGGCGCGCGCCCAGTGGAATCTTCCGTGTAACCGGTTTGGCACCGCTGGCCGGATCAAGAACAAGAGAGCCATTTCTGACGACAAGATATGTTCCGGACACGCCATCCTCGTCGACAGAGATTTGCGTCCTGATGTCTGAAAGATGAACTGTCCCGGTATGTTTTGCCTTGTAATGCGTCCGATATTTTTCGGGACCCGGTACAGCTATCAACTCATCAGTGCGCACGGCCTCACCGGTCTGTGCCAACAGCCGCGCTCCCGCCGGAAGCACCAAAGGATATTGACGCGTTTCGGAAACCTTGACAGCCAATCCGGGTTTACAAATCAACCGCGCTTTCGGTAACGCAGATGTCTTTTCGAAAAGATAACTATTGGAATCATCAATTTGCGGAAGGCTGACGGTCCCACCATGTTCCGCTTCGATAATATATTCTTGACGGACCCAGCTATATTCAATGCGGACTTTCAGCTGTTTCGCGAAATCTCCGAGTTGCTGCAAGGCCAACTGGCCGACATCGATATGCGACTCCACCATCTCCTCTTCACCAGGAACAGCGCCGTAGCAATGGGCGGAAATCCCATCTTTGGCCTCACATGTCATCGGTGAATAGATCTGAACCGGCCCACATTTGGCTTTCTCAATCGCCATGGCCGCCGCCCGATCAATGATATCACCGGTCGTGGCGATCACTTTGCCTTTCTTATCCTTGATCTCCTGAGCGGCGACACGCCCCCACAGAATGTCACTCTCGGACAATATTCCCTCGTAAAGCGAAGCGATCAGAGCACTGGATACGGGAGTTTGCACAGCACAACTTCCAGCCTGGATCACACCCCCTTCGGTCAGATCCGAAAATGCGACCTCGGTTGCTGCCGTTCCATTTCCCTTGTCGGCGATCCTGTCGGCCACCAAACGCACCAGGACTTCAACATGTTTCGGATCGATAACCCGGTTCGTATCCGGATAAACTGTCGGACCCTCTTCCCGCAGATAGGCCACGAATGCCTGCAACATGTTGGTGAGCACCAATCGGCGTCGGTCCACCTCGGAAAGATCACGTGAAGGCAGACGTGACAGACTGACATCGGTACCACTGACAACAATTCCGGGTTGGGAATTGGCCGGGCCCTCGACAACGATCTTCTGCGTCATTCCGGTGGTTGCATCGGTTTCTTCGCGGAAGGACTGCCCAAGCTTCAGATCGTGAAATTGCGCCTGACCATCAGTTTCAGCGATGATCTGCAACGAGTGGGGATCCCAATTGAAAAGAATCTCCCCGTTGCTGACTTCATCGCCATCATTCACCTGAAGCTTGGCACCGCGTTCCAGCTTGTAGCGGATCGCGCGCCCTGTCGAGTCCTTCAACAGCAGGACACCGTTGGTGCCAACGACAACTTCCTCACCAGACTCGGAAGTGATTGACTTGACTTCATTCAGTTCGACAACTCCGGCATATCCGGCAGAAGATGACTGCTGCTCGCGTTGTGCAATTCCGCCAACATGGAACATGCGCATGGTCAATTGCGTACCCGGCTCGCCAATCGACTGGGCGGCAATAATCCCCACTGCTTCTCCGATATTGACGGCCTCACCACGCGCCAAATCACGGCCATAGCATTTGACACAAACACCATCTTCAGCTTCGCAGGTCAATGGGGAGCGGACCCTGACCGACTGAATCCCGGCATGCGTCACCTCTTCGGCAATGCCTTCATCGATCATTTGATTGCGACCAACGATCACCTCATCCGTGTTTGGGTTGCGGATATCCTCGGCCGAGACTCGACCCAGAATACGCTCGCTCAGCGAGGCGACCACCACACCATCGCGCAGCGACGGGCGAACCGTGATTGCTCGCTCTGTACCACAATCCTCGAGACGCACAATGCAGTCCTGGGCAACATCCACCAACTTACGGGTCAAATATCCCGAATTGGCAGTCTTGAGGGCGGTGTCCGCCAAACCCTTGCGCGCACCATGTGTTGAGTTGAAATATTCCAGAACCGTCAGACCTTCCTTGAAATTGGAAATGATCGGGGTCTCGATGATATCCCCGGACGGTCGGGTCATCAGTCCGCGCATGCCAGCAAGCTGCTTGATCTGCTCCTCAGACCCGCGGGCACCAGCATGCGCCATCATGTAAATCGAATTGGGTTCGGCCTCCTGAACATCATCGTACAAGTGCGTTGACTTGATCCCTTCCATCATCGCACCGCGAACTGAATCTGAACATTCCGTCCAGGCCTCGACCACGCGATTGTAACGTTCCTCATCGGTGATGTTGCCATCCCAATACTGATAATCGAAATCCTCGACTTTCTGCCGGGTCTTGCTCACCAATTCATGCTTGGCCTCAGGAATCAGCATGTCATCCTTGCCGAAAGAAATTCCCGACTTGCAGGCTTCGCGGAATCCCAGAGCCATGATCTGATCACAAAAAATGATCGATTCCTTCTGGCCACAGTAACGATAGACCGTGTCGATGACATCCTGCACTTCCTTCTTGCGGAGCAGCCGGTTCACCAGACTGAATGGCGTATTGACGTTCAGTGGCAAAAGTGAACCGATCATCACCCGTCCCGGTGTCGTGTCAAAAATCTGATATTCCTCAAGATACTCATCGTCGACTTCATCAATTCGCTTCGTCTGTTTGATACGGGCGCGAATTCTGGCATGGACATGCAAATGCCCGGAGAGCAACGCATGCTCAACTTCATCAAGCGATGAATAGACCCGTCCCTGACTGACTTCTGATCCTGATTCTGTCGTCGCGGTGCGCGTTTCCCCAATCATTCCCGCCCGCTCCATACTGAGATAGTAAAGTCCCAGGACCATGTCTTGTGAGGGCACAATGATCGGTGCGCCATTCGCTGGCGACAGGACATTGTTGGTCGACATCATCAGAACGCGGGCTTCGAGCTGTGCCTCGAGCGAAAGCGGTACGTGCACCGCCATCTGATCGCCGTCAAAATCGGCGTTGAATGCCGAACAGACCAAAGGATGGAGTTGAATGGCCTTGCCTTCCACCAGAACCGGTTCAAATGCCTGAATACCCAGGCGATGCAGGGTGGGTGCACGATTCAACAAAACCGGATGCTCACGGATGACCCCCTCGAGAATATCCCAGACATCATCCTGTTCCTGTTCAACAAGCTTCTTGGCCTGCTTGACAGTCGAAGATTTCCCGAGCGTCTCGAGCTTCGAGTAGATGAATGGCTTGAACAGTTCCAACGCCATCTTCTTGGGAAGACCGCACTGATGCAATTTGAGATCAGGTCCCGTCACGATGACCGAACGGCCCGAAAAATCAACGCGTTTTCCGAGCAGATTCTGCCGAAAACGTCCCTGTTTTCCTTTCAGCATATCGCTCAGGGATTTCAGCGGGCGTTTGTTGTTGCCAGTGATCACCCGGCCGCGGCGGCCATTGTCAAACAATGCATCCACGGATTCCTGCAACATCCGCTTCTCGTTACGAATGATGATGTCCGGTGAACGCAACTCAATCAGTCGCTTGAGCCGGTTGTTACGGTTGATGACCCGGCGGTAGAGATCATTGAGGTCGGATGTCGCAAAACGTCCGCCATCAAGCGGTACGAGAGGCCTCAACTCCGGTGGGATAACCGGAATAGCCGTCATGATCATCCATTCAGGACGGTTCCCCGATTGCAGAAAACTGTCATAAATCTTGATGAATTTGGAGAGTTTTTCCCTCTTGCTGATCGCCGTGGCACTCTTCAAATCCTCCCGCAGTTGCAGCACCTCGGTGGCCAGGTCGATTCGCTCGAGCATTTCCCGCACGGCTTCAGCACCGATAACAGCCTTGAAACTTCCCTCACCATAAACTTCGGCTGCCTGGTTCAGCTCATCTTCATTCAGTAACTGCCCATACTCAAAGTCGGTCAGGCCGGGTTCGCTGACAAAGTAATTATCAAAGTACAAAACCCGCTCAATATTCTTCAAGCTATTGACATATTGTACTTCTTTTTCACCGCCATCATTCATATCCCGGATCTTGCGCGGTGGTTCACCACCATGCGTGACCCAGAGATGCGCCGCCATGACCGTTGTGATTCGCGACGGCAGAGATTTCAGGAACCAGATATGAGCTACCGGTGCGGCCAGCATGATATGTGCCATCCGCTCACGACGAACCTGCTGCAGCGTCACCTCGACACCGCATTTCTCGCAAGTCACGCCGCGATACTTCATCTTCTTGTATTTGCCGCACAAACATTCGTAATCCTTCACCGGCCCGAATATGCGGGCGCAGAACAGCCCGTCGCGCTCAGGCTTGAAGGTCCGATAGTTGATCGTTTCCGGCTTTTTGATCTCACCGTATGACCAGGCAAGTATCTGCTCGGGCGATGCCAGAGAAATCCTGACCTCGTCGAACGTATCCGGCACATTTTGTTTTTTGAGTTCTCTCGGTAGTATTTCCAGATTCATGATTGCCACATCCCTCTGCTCAATTTCTCAGCCATTGCGCCTAAATCAACCATCATCGTGAGAAACCAACTCAATATTGAGGCCCAGACCTCGCACTTCCTGGACCAGCACGTTAAAACTCTCGGGGATCCCCGAAATGAAATTGTCTTCGCCTTTGACAATCGATTCATAGACTTTCTTGCGTCCCTTCACGTCGTCGGCTTTGACCGTCAGCATCTCCTGCAAGGTATAGGCCGCCCCGTAGGCTTCGAGCGCCCACACCTCCATTTCACCAAACCGTTGGCCACCAAACTGTGCCTTGCCACCGAGTGGCTGTTGTGTCACCAGGCTGTAGGGTCCGGTGGAACGGGCATGGATCTTGTCATCCACCAGATGGTGCAGTTTCAGAAGATATTTCATTCCCACCGTGACGGGCCGTGAAAACTGTTCCCCGGTACGCCCGTCATACAGGGTCACCTGCCCGGTCTCGGACAACCCGGCCTGCTTCAATGCCGCCGTCACATCAGCCTCCCGCGCACCGTCAAAAACCGGTGTCGAAACCGGCACACCGGACGAAACATTGCGCGCCGACGCGACCAGTTCCTCATCCTGCATGTCAGCAAATTCTGCGTTCCAGGACTGATCACCATAGGCATTGCGCATGGCATCACGCACCGGCGTGACCTGACCGGTCTGGACGTAATCATCCAGCGCCTTGGTCACTGCCTTGCCAAACCCACGCGCGGCCCATCCCATATGGGTCTCCAGAATTTGCCCGACATTCATCCGTGACGGCACACCCAATGGGTTCAACACAATATCAACCGGCGTACCGTCAGCGAGGAACGGCATATCCTCCATTGGGACGACTTTGGATACAACGCCCTTGTTGCCATGCCGGCCGGCCATTTTATCACCGGGCTGCAGTTTGCGCTTGACCGCAATGAACACCTTGACCTTGCTCATGACACCAGCCGGCAGGTCATCGCCGCGGCGAATCTTTTCGACCTTGTCCTGAAATCTCTCTTCCAGAACCTTCTTTTGGGCATCAAAGCGCGACTTGAGTGCCTCCTGGGTCGCTGCATCCTTTTCATCACTCAGCGACAGTTGCCACCATTGCCCTTTGGTGAGGGTGGCAAGCAACTCCTCGGTAATCTCGGTATCCGGCGTCACACCCTTGGGTCCCCTGACAGCCGACTTGCCAAGCAGCAGCGATTTCAGGCGTGCGTAGATGTTGCGCTCAAGGATCGAACGTTCATCGTCACGGTCGCGCTTGAGGCCCATAATCTCATCGCGCTCAATCTGAATTGCCCGGTCATCCTTGTCGATGCCATGGCGATGAAAAACGCGCACCTCAACGACCGTACCCGAATCACCCGCCTTCAGCCGCAGCGATGTATCACGAACGTCCGCGGCATTTTCTCCAAATATTGCCCGCAGCAGTTTCTCTTCCGGGGTCATGGGGGAATCGCCTTTGGGCGTAATCTTGCCGACCAGGATGTCTCCCGGTCCGACCTTGGCACCAATATGTACGATACCGGCATCATCAAGATGATTGAGGGCCTCATTGCTCACATTGGGAATGTCCCGGGTGATCGCCTCCGGCCCCAGCTTGGTGTCACGCGCGTCGGTTTCGAACTCGTCGATGTGGACCGAGGTGAACACATCATCGCGCGCAATCCGCTCGGAAATCAACACGGAATCCTCATAATTGTAGCCATTCCATGGCATGAATGCGACGAGGACGTTTCGTCCAAGGGCCAGTTCTCCAAGATCGGTCGAAGGGCCGTCGGCAACCACGTCCCCCCTTTCGACGCGATCGCCGACATTCACCAGAGGCCGCTGATTGATGCAGGTATTCTGGTTGGATCTCTGGAACTTGCGGAGGCGGTAAATATCAACCCCGGGATCACTGGGATCCATCTCCTCGGTCGACCGCACCACGATACGGGTCGCATCGACCTGATCGATGACACCCGCGCGATGGGCAGTGATTGCCGCACCGGAGTCGCGTGCCACGACCGACTCGATTCCGGTTCCGACAAACGGCGCTTCCGAACGCAACAGAGGCACCGCCTGGCGCTGCATGTTGGAGCCCATGAGAGCCCGGTTGGCATCGTCATTTTCAAGGAATGGAATCAGCGATGCGGCCACCGACACCAATTGTTTGGGAGTCACATCGATACGGTCAACTTCTTCGCGTTGACTGGCCTTGATCTCACCCTCATGGCGCGTGTTGACGACATCATTGACCAAACGCCCATTTTCATCGACGACCGCGTTGGCCTGTGCGATCCGGTGATTTTCCTCTTCGGTCGCAGTGATATATTCGACCGTGTCCAGAATCTGACCGTCTTCGACGAGCCGATAAGGCGTTTCAATAAATCCGTATTTGTTGACCCGCGCGAAGGTCGCGAGTGAATTGATCAAACCGATATTGGGGCCTTCGGGAGTCTCAACCGGGCAAATTCGCCCGTAATGGGTCGGATGAACGTCGCGGACTTCAAATCCGGCCCTCTCGCGTGTCAAACCGCCCGGCCCCAGAGCTGAGAGCCGCCGTTTGTGGGTGACCTCAGACAGAGGGTTGGTCTGATCCATGAATTGCGAAAGCTGTGATGAACCAAAAAACTCCCTGACCGCAGCGGCAGCTGGCTTGGAATTGATCAGATCCTGCGGCATCACGTTGTCAATCTCAACCGTCGCCATCCGCTCACGGATCAATCGTGTCATGCGCATCAATCCAATCCGATACTGATTCTCCATGGACTCGCCGACAGAGCGAACCCGGCGATTCCCCAGATGATCGATGTCATCGATTTCACCCTTACCATCCTTCAATCCCACCATGGTCTTGACACAGGAAAGGATATCATCGGTGCGCAGAGTCCGCTCGGTATCGGCCGCGTCCAGATCGAGTCGCATATTCATCTTGACCCGCCCGACTGCCGAGAGATCATAGCGGTCAGGATCGCGAAAGAGCTGATCAAAAAGCATCTTGGCGGCGTCCTCTGTCGGTGGCTCGCCGGGGCGCAGAACCCGGTAGATTTCGAAGAGTGCCTCCAACCGTGTCTGGTTCTTGTCGAGCGCCAGCGTATTCCGGATATAGGGGCCGTTATTGGTGCCATCGATATAGAGAGCCGGAATCTCTGTGATGCCCTTCTGCTGCAAATCGAACAGATTGCCTTTGAAAAGAATGCCGGAATCATCAAAAGTTCCGGTCAATTCGTCGCCCGCTTCCAGCAGCACCAGCCCGGTCTTCTCATCGATCAGATCTTCCGCAACATACTGGCCATTCAGGAATTCCGGCGGCAACAGCAAATCCCGGTTGCTCGCCGTCTCGATGAGATCTATCGCTTCGCGCGGCGTCAGGATCTTTCCCTGTTCGGCATAGACTTCGCCAGTTTTGGCATCAATGATATTGAATGGGACCTCCTGCCTGATCGGAAATTGATCGAGCGGTAGCCGGGCTTGCCATCCATTTTCGGCCAGGCGATAACTCACAACCGGATAAAAATGCGCAAGAATGGATTCGTGATCCAATCCAAGTGCCAGAAACAGCGTTGAAACCGGCATCTTTCTCTTGCGATCAATACGTACATGGACAAGATCTTTCGCATCGAATTCAAAGTCGATCCATGATCCCCGGTAGGGAATGATTCGGCACTGGTACAGGACTTTGCCGGAGGAGTGTTTCCGACCCTTGTCACTGTCAAAGAAGACACCGGGTGAGCGATGCATCTGGGACACCACGACTCGCTCAGTCCCCTTGATGATAAAGGTTCCATTGTCGGTCATCAGTGGGATTTCACCCATGAATACGTCCTGCTCCTTGATATCCTTGACATCGCGCGCGTCGGTATCTTCATCGATATCAAAGACAACCAGGCGGAGTTTCACCTTTAATGGAGCAGCATAGGTGATGGCGCGTTTCTGGCACTCGTCGATATCAAATTTTGGCTCTTCCAGCACATAGCTAACAAATTCGATCTCTGCGGTCTGATTGAAGTCCTGAACCGGAAACACGGACTGAAACACACCGCGCAAACCTTCGTGATCGATGCCGCCTTCACCGCCACCCGAATTCAAGAAGAGATCGTAGGACTTCTTCTGAACCTCAATCAGATTCGGCATCTCAATCGCTTCCTCTATTCGACCATAATTGCGGCGCACGCGTTTTCGTTGTGCTGCCAATGTCGAAATGGCCATGGAGCCATTGCGCCGTGATTTCCCGTTGACCGGGACTGCCTTCGGTTGGTCCAAAACGCCATTCTTTTTCGGTTTACGAGACATGCGTGAAATCCCTGTCCAATACCGCCGCGAGGCGACCATCGCGGATGCGATGTTCACGGCAATGGGTGTTAACGTTGCTCAATTCCTGCAGGTTACGCCCACAACCTGCGCCCGAACATCCGTCCACGCCTTCAGCAGGGCTTTATCGCGGCAGCCCTGCTGAAGATGTGGAATCGGTCGGAGCCACTTCGCTCCGACCACAATCTTCAAAAATTTTCCGGCCTAGCGGACTTCAACTTCGGCGCCGACTGCCTCAAGCTTGGCCTTGGCATCTTCGGCTTCCTCTTTGGAGACTCCTTCTTTGACGGCCTTGCCTCCCGCCTCAACAAGTTCCTTCGCCTCCTTGAGACCGAGGCCGGTCATCGCCCTGACCTCCTTGATAACCGGGACTTTCTGTCCACCTGCAGCTACGAGAATCACGTCGAATTCCGTCTGTTCTTCCGCAGCTGCAGCCGCGTCACCGCCGCCATCAGCGCCAGCCATAACGACCGCACCGCCAACGGCAGGTTCAATTCCATATTCGTCCTTGAGAATATCCTTGAGTTGCTGTGCTTCCAACAATGTCAGCCCAACGATGTCCTCGGCCAGTTTTTTGATGTCTGCCATATTTCTTGATTCCTAATTTCCTTGCTGTGGCCCGACGTATCTTCATATCGCGGGGCCGGAACTCACTTTGCCATCTGCTAAGCAGCTGCTCGTTCTTCGATCTCGCTGACAATTGCGGCAATATTGGAGGCGGGCGCACCCATCGCAGAGGCTATCCCCGATGCCGGTGCACTGAGACATCCAGCGATCATGGAGAGCAGTTCTTCCCGTGAAGGCATCGACGAAACTGACTTGACGCCAGCCCGGTCGAGCAGGCTATCGCCCAAAGCTCCGCCCACAATCTCCAATTTGCTGTTGGACTTGGCAAAGGTCTCTGTGACCTTTGCCGCTGTTACCGGATCCTCTGAATAGGCAAGGACCGTCATGCCGCCCAAGATGTCTGCAACGCCGGGGCATCGCGACGTCTTCAACGCGATCTTGGCGAGCCTGTTCTTAGCAACACGTACCGAACCCCCGGCTTCCCGCATACGGGTCCGGAAATCTTCCATCTCGGCGACCGTGAGACCGGCATAGCGCGATACCACGACAACGCCTGAGCTCTCAAAGATGCGGCCGATTTCATCGACCATCTGTTCTTTCCCGGCTCTATCCACGTGTGTGCTCCAAATTTAGGGAGGGATGAACCTCCCGGCTCAATTGTGCCGATCCTGATGACCAGCTTGTATCCTCGACTTCAGGTCCAACTGCGCACCCGGCAAAACCGCGTGGAACAAGTCTTCCCGTCTCAGGCAGGACTTACGCCGAAAGCGCCCACCGTCTCGGACAGTCCGGCATCCTGCTCTTCGCACGACACCGAAACCCCTGCCGCATCTCTGCGGCTGAAAATCCTCTAGTTTCCTGTGGCCGAACCAATCTCGACCTCAATTCCTGGTCCCATTGACGAACAAATCGCAATTTTTTCAATGAATCGGCCTTTGGCACCGGTTGGTTTCGCCTGTTTTATTGCATCGAGAAATGCGTGTATGTTTTCCGCAATTTTATCCCGTTCAAACGACATTTTACCAATTCCGGCATGCACAATTCCCTCGCGTTCTGCACGAAACTGTACCTCGCCGGCCTTGATGTTCGCCACGACGCGCGCCACATCCTCGGTGACCGTCCCGACACGCGGATTGGGCATCAGGTTGCGTGGCCCGAGAATCTTGCCAAGCCGCCCGACGATGGGCATCAAGTCAGGAGTGGCAATGCATCGATCGAAATTGATCTCACCTTTCTGCACCGTTTCCATGAGATCCTCGGCGCCGACGATGTCGGCCCCGGCCTGCGTCGCTTCTTCGGCCTTGGTGCCGCGCGCAAAGACGGCAACGCGAACCGTCTTGCCGGTCCCGTTAGGGAGCGCGACCGTACCACGCACCATCTGGTCAGCGTGCCGTGGATCAATACCGAGATTGACTGCAACTTCGATCGTTTCATCGAATTTCAGCGGAGGCTGCGATTTGACCAGTTCCACGGCCTCTTCAACCGACATTGGCGGTTGACCAGCAACGGTTTCACGGGCCGCCCGAATTCGTTTTCCCTTCTTCGCCATCAACCTAGCCTTTTACTTCGATTCCCATGGAGCGCGCCGAGCCAAGAACGATCTGCATCGCCGCTTCCACATCGTCGGTATTCAGATCGGCAAGTTTGGCCGTTGCAATCTCACGAATCTGCGCCGCCGTGACTGAAGCCACAATGTCCCGTCCCGGTGTCCCTGAACCTGAATCGGTGCGTGCAGCCTTCTTGAGATACCAGGAAGCCGGTGGCGTTTTGACGGTGATCGAGAACGACTTGTCCTGATAGTAGAGCACCTCTGTCGGGCATGGGCTCCCCGCTTCGAGCTCCTGGGTTTGCGCATTGAACGCCTTGCAGAACTCCATGATATTCAGCCCGCGTTGCCCTAAAGCGGGGCCGACAGGAGGTGCGGGATTCGCCTGACCCGCGGGAATCATCAGTTTCAGTTTGCCAGCAAGTTTAGTCGCCATCAGTCTATCTCATGCCCTGCCCAGTGCCTGCCATTGATTTGGTCAGACCAGTTTGGAAACTTGCGCGTATTCGAGATCCACAGGAGTCGCACGCCCGAAAATTGAAATCGACACTTTGAGCCGTGCTGCCGTCTCGTCGACCTCTTCGACCATACCGGTAAAACCCTCGAAAGGACCATTAATCACGGAGACTTCCTCGCCAACGTCAAATGTAATCAGTGCCCGCGGCTGCGCCGCACCCTGTTCCGCCCGCCTGAGAATGGCATCCACTTCCTCATCACGCAACGGCGACGGTCGCCCGACCGGCCCCAGAAACCCCATGACACGGCTCACAGATTTGACGAGATGGTAGCTGGCATCTGTCATTTCCATTCTGACCAGCAGGTAACCGGGCATAAACCGATTCTCGCGACTCACCTTCTTGCCGCGACGCATCTCAATGACCTCTTCGGTTGGCACGATGACCTGCTCAATCTTGTCACCAAGTCCGGCGCGCGCAGCTTCAGCTTCAATCTGTTCGGCTGCACGTTTTTCAAAGTTCGTGAGAACGCTTACCGAATACCAGCGCAAAGCCATTCCGCTAACCCCTGCCTCAAACTGGGAGAATCACTATCTTCAGATTTTCAGGTTGTCGCCGCAACAAAAAACACGCGCCACCGCCCGCAAAAAGGGCACCTAGCGCGAATCATGTTGCGAAAAGTTAGCCCATTGAAAAACCAATCGCAACCGTATTTTTTTTTGCACCTGCGAATTGAGTCGTGTCATCGTCATGGGTTCGCCGCGATTGGCCGTGACCTGCAATCGTCGTTTGGCATCACCCAGATTCGGGCATACCCCGTTGGTGATGTCGCCCGATGTATCGATCAGGGGATTGCACGCGGCAATATTGGTTGCCGTTCCTTTGACATCCTGTCCCGTCGTCATTGAATTGATGCCATGTCAATGCGGGGAAAATTGGCGTGCCAAATGAACTGATGCGGTTCATTGTCTCGAATAGGCTCATCTAAGCCATAGATTCTCTGGGTCAAGTTTGATTGAGAATCAGACCTTAGTAGTAATTTCGTGGGATTTTTAATAGCAATTTTACGCACCTTTTATTAGGAATATCATCAATCCTCTATTTGTGAATTGTATGGTAGCGGCATGATCGACACAGATACTTTCCTGACACGACATTTGATCCCGGAACTGCATGATGCTCTTTTGAGTGCACGAATTGTAAATCTTATTGGTCCGAGGCAGGTGGGGAAGACAACCTTGGTACGTGACCTGTTTGATCGCGGTAAGTTCATCACACTGGATGACAGCGCTACGCTTGAGGCCATAAATGCAGATCCAATTGGGCAGTTACAAACTCTTATAGCTGATCTTGATGGGGCTCCACTCATAATTGATGGAGCGCAACGCTCACCCAGACTTTCGCTCGCAGTGAAGCGTATTGTTGATACAGATCGCCGAAAAGGCCAATTCGTTTTTACAGGGTCATCAAATGTTTTCACCACTGCAAACGTAGCAGACTCACTTGCCGGGCGCATGAGGACTCTTAAACTTTGGCCGCTCACAGCAGCAGAATGCGTGCGCCAGCCAGTTTCACACTTGATTGACTGGGTGCTTCAGGATGCACCGAATCTGAAGCAGATTACGGCAAGTCCAACACAGCGAGCCGAATATGTTGACCTGATTTTACGTGGTGGATTCCCAGAGATACGAAACCTTGAACTTCGATCTCGCCAGCGTCAATATCGAGACTACTTGGATGCTATAATTGATCGCGATGTAGCCGATATTATCCGTATCCGGAAAACGGATGCCTTGCGCCGATTAATTGATCAGATGGCTGTTCGAACAGGCCAAGAGTTGAACATTGCTGGACTTTGTAAATTGATTCAAGTTCGGCGGGAAACCGTCGAACAATATCTCGACGTCCTGCTAAGACTGTCTATGCTAAATCAACTTGGTGCTTGGTCCTCTGGTGAGGGAAAGCGTGAAATCAAAAATGCCAAATTTCATTTTGTTGATAGTGGCATCTTGTGTGCTCTTCGTCGTTTCGGAGAAAATGCATTTGATATCGGAGCACAACCAGAAGCGTTGGGTAGTCTTCTAGAGAGTTACCTATTTAACGAATTGCTGCGTTCGATGCCGCTTCAATCAAAGGATGTGCGGCTCTATCACTGGCGCAGTGCGGATAAACGCGAAATTGATATTTTGATTGATGCTGGAGATCGGCTGGCCGGAATCGAAATAAAAGCAGCAGCGTCAGTATCCTCAGATGACTTTCGACACTTGAAATGGTTTTCGACCGATGGTCCAGGGCGCAACCGGAGCTTTTCTGGGATCGTTTTTTACCTTGGTGAAAATACATTGAGTTTCGGTGATAACTGTTTTGCGCTTCCAGTCAGCGCGCTGTGGGGCGAGATTGATCGCTGAGTCGGTTCGGTCTTTCTCTATCGAGACTTGCGGGCATGGTGTTTGGGCTATGAGTTTTCCAAATTCGCTTAAAAAGGCGGACCGAGTGACGGCTTCACACCCTTTTGACAAGAGGCAGTGAATCTGGACACCAGTTTCATTGGATCAGCAACAAGAGGACTCCCCACCTTTTCGCAAGGGCTGATTTTGCTTTTCGGGGTGGGTATTTCGTGAGGTCATCGGTGTTGTGTTTGGGTCTTCACGTGGCGTGATTGTGTCCGGTCCGTGAGGGGTCGAACAGGGTTTGGGTTCGCTTGGACGCAGTTCCGGCGCGACGTCGGCGCCTGCACCTCAAACCATCCCCACGTGGCCACGCGCCAGACACGTGAAATACCATTGTCGGATTTCCGTGTTGAGCGCGAATCGCCGACCAACGATCACAATAATATGGCCATAGGAGCCCTGGCGCTGCAAACCCAGGCAAGAATTGCGCCATTAACACTTTAAAATGACCGTTACATCAGTCACATGAATTAATATGACCGTACTGACGGCTATTTTATTGAATCCTGACCACAATTGAATATGATGGGAGGGACCGCAGATGAATGGATCTGGTTATGCCATCCAAAAGCCGAAGTTATTCGAAACTGACAAAGGAAGCGCTGAAACTGTTGGGACAGAGCATTAAGCTCGCCCGAAAGGGACGGCGCATGTCCGAGAAGGATCTTGCAGAGCGGGTCGGAATTGCAAGAAGTACTCTGCAGAAGGTCGAGAATGGCGACCCGGTCGTTGATATCGGCATCGTCTTCGAAGCGGCGGTATTGACCGGTGTGCCGCTTTTCGAGCCGGAAGCGACATCGCTGGCGTCACACTTGCGCGGGGTGCGGGACAAGCTGGAGTTGATGCCAACCTATATTCGAAAGCCAAAAGGGGAAGTGAAGGATGACTTCTGAGCGTTTCGCGCCCAAAGACGCTTTTGTCTGGATCTGGCTTCCCGAAGCCACGCATCCTTTGGTGGCCGGACGCATTGAGCGGGTCGGAAATCAATATCTCTTCAATTACGGCCGGTCCTATCTCGGGCGGAAGAATGCCATTCCAATCTTTACACCTGAATTACCCTTGCAGGCAGGTCAGATAGAGCCTGCCGGTCCGTTGACCATTGCCAGTGCATTGCGAGATGGCGCACCGGATACCTGGGGTCGTCGGGTGATCATAAACCGTCTGGCTGGCGGGGCAGAATTCTCGGCGGACGGCTTCCTGGACTTCGACGAACTGACATTCATGCTTCAGTCAGGGTCGGATCGAATCGGTGCGCTCGATTTTCAGATTTCAGCAACAGATTATGTGCCCCGCGAAAAGGCCAACCCGACACTCGATGAACTGCAACAGTCGACCGAGATGGTGGAAGACGGCGTGCCGTTGACACCGGCTTTGGCAAACGCACTGGAACAAGGGACGGCGATTGGAGGTGCCCGGCCAAAGGCACTCATCAACGATCAAGGGCGGAAATACGTCGCGAAGTTCTCGTCGTCGTGCGACGAATATAATGTCGTCAAAGGCGAGTTCGTTGCCATGCGCCTGGCCAAGTTGTGTGGTCTTAATGTGGCATCTGTCAGTCTGACACAGGCGCTCGGCAAGGACGTGCTTCTGATCGAGCGATTTGATCGTACGAAAGCTGAAGCAGGATGGTGTCGCAGGGCCATGGTCTCGGCCTTGACGCTTCTGAGCCTGGACGAAATCATGGCTGCGCACGCCAGCTATCAAGATCTGGCCGAGATCATCCGTGCTCGCTTCGAAAATGCGCGCGCCACTCTTCATGAAATGTTCGGGCGGATGGTCTTCAACATCCTCGTAGGTAACACCGACGATCATGCACGCAACCATGCAGCCTTCTGGAACGGTGAATGTCTGGCACTGACACCGGCCTACGATATCTGCCCGCAATCTCGGGTGGGCCACGAAGCATCGCAGGCGATGCTCCTCTCAGGTCCTGAGCGGCGGAGCCAGTTGATCCACTGTTTGTCGGCGGCACTGCATTTCCATTTGTCCGAAGAAGAGGCATTGGCGATGATTTCCCAACAGATTGTCTGCATCAAAGGTCAGTGGAATGATGTTTGTGATGAGGCGGGTCTTTCGCAAGTCGATCGCAACTTCTTCTGGCGGCGGCAGTTTCTGAACCCAATGGCTTTCGAAGATATACAGAACAGGTTACCGGCCATGGCTGCAGTATTGGATTGAAAAGGCACGACACCCTTTTTCAACTGGCCTGACACCATGGCTGCAAACGTTCAGCGGCATCGCAGTGTGAACTTCAGCACTCTGCCTCATGAGATTTTGCTTGCAAGAAAACTCGAAATCAGCTCTTCACCACTTGGCGCTGTTGGATATTTGGGGTCATTGTTTGTACGAAAATGGGCTGAAACCCGTCATTTTGAGCCAATTCGGGGGCACTTTGGCCGATTTTGGCAAATCTTCGTGAGGACAGAATGTGGGAAGCCCAGAGAATGCCGTTGGCATTGGGCGAAGCGCGGCGTGAGGATGTCCCGTAAAATCTCATGCAAAGTCGCCGCCCTTTGGAGAAGGTTGGTTGTGTGACTGTGACGGGTACGCCATTCCCCTCAATCTCAATGGATTGTAGAGCGTCAATCTGGATGAAAGGTATACAGCAATCAGGATACGAATCCTGTCACATCATGACTCGACCAACTGCGCTGGAGGCATCGGCGTTCAAACTGCCCAACATTCGGCCCCGACATACCCGGTAAATGCATCCTAGAATCACAACTTATATCAATATATCAACAAGTTGCTTACAAATTACTCTGGACGTTCAATCTCATATGCGGTTTTCATGCCACTATGATTCCAGTTCGATGGGACTCTCTTCCGAGGATTTGAGCCAATCTTCAATAACCCGCGCTGCATGGCGTGACAAAGCCAAGATTTGCTGATCCTCGTCACGGGTCAAGCCCGATCCGATGAATGTCGCACCCGAAATCGGCTCAACAACGGTAAACTCTTTGGGCGGGTCGGTGAGGACTTCACCCTTCGAGTCGTCCCATACAGCCACGCGCAGAACCATGCCTGATTTCATCGATGCAATGACCGGAATCCCCGCGGGTGCCAACAGGACCTCTTCAACGGCAATTGTCAAATGGTACCATTTGTTACCCTCGTACCGATCAAATCGCTCACGGATTGCCTCAGTCAGGACGGTTTCGACAGTCTCCTGATCGAGCTGACGTGACGCATCGGACCAACGCGTTCCATTGGCCGAAACTTTCACATGGGCGAGGCGAAATTCACCGATTGGCGTCGACGCGGGTGGCAGTTCCGCAGGCGGATCACAAGCTGCGAGTGCCACACATGCAATAACGGCATAGACTGATTTTCCAAATGACATTTTGCTGATCCTTCCAACTGCCATAGGGCAGACCTTTATCGGCAATACTGGTTCACTCGAACGACATGGCAACGACAGGCGCGTATCCCGGCTGATCCACCCGCGATTGCACCCATTCTCGCGATCTTCTTCTACGCTGACCGGCCTGGATCTGCAATTGGCTATTGAATGGGTTGCTTGTCGTCGTGCCTTCACCATCAAATGTGCTGACCCCCGCCGCTTGTCGAACCGTCTGTTGAAACAGCCACGCCGAAATGGGACCGCAAACAGAAGATGAGTGCCTTCCCTGCTGGGGAGTGGTTCTGGTCTGGCGGACGCGTGGTTTTTGGAGTCCTGATGACGTGCGTCCTGGTGATGTGGTGGGATTTTTGGAAAAATGGCGGAATTTGGCCCGATGCGGTTGAAATTGTTGGGTCTGTCTGCCAGATCGGGTCGCGTGTCCCAGGACGAAAATTCTCCATCATGGAGACCGATGCGACGGAACACTCCGATGACCCACTGACACTCTGACATCCCTGTTACCAAGACCGATGAGGACATGGCGCAGGCACGACAGCGGATCGCGGACACCCGGCAGCTCGCAGTTTTGTGTTGCAGGACACAGGCTGCGTGGATGCGATCTGGTCTGCCTGTTACGGGACCGTCCGTGGTACTAGCCGCGCTGATTCGGGATCTGACCACGGGTGGAATGGCGCCTGCTGGCACGCGATGGGGTGGATCTCTGACAGCGGATTTGTGGGGTGGATCCTTCAACCAGCAGTCTCATATGTCTCCGAAACAGGAATCAACCATGGCCCAAACCCGGTCCTATAGGAATCACTCCCGAGTCGAAAAGATGGGCTTGATATCCATCACATATCTCGGGCCCTGCTCATTGTCTTCCAGCGTTTTCGTTGACCCGTGAGAGCCCATACCTCCCCGGTGGATCATAGCTTGCAGGACCCATCGTCATAGCCCTGCCTGCGGCACTAATTGCGCGCCTTGGTTTTCGTTGCGACTCGTATCCCACTTTCATTGAATTGATGTCGTATCAATGTGCGGCGGTGCATTGATGGGTTCCCCTTCACCGCACAACCGCAGAATGTCGCAAGACAATATGGTGGAGGCCTCAACGTTATGATCTCCCATAATTTTCTTGTTACGAAGGATGGGTATCGTCATCACACGCAACAAAGTCCATGTCTTCAATCACCAAAAGGATCAAGAGACGTCTGCCAGTCGAGGAGATCATCGTCGTCCGCGCTTGGTTTGGTGGTTGTGGTCTTGAATTTCGCCGAAGGATCGGGTTTTTCAGACGGGTCTTGCGGAGAAAGCTCGCTGAGCAGATCGCTGAGCACACGGTGCAGTGCGGGTATTGAGTTGTTCGCCGCATCCCACACCGTATCGTCAAGATACCGATGATAAGCATGTGTCAGGATATTGCGGACCCTGATCGTGTTCTGCATTGCGGGGAACCGTTCCGCCAGTTGTTTGCTCACTGTCTTTGCCAGATCCTCATCGCTCTTTTTGATCTATTTCAGCGCATCTCCGATTTGCCCCGACACCCGCTCAAAGATGTATCATTTGTCTCTGTCTTCACGATAGTCATCAAAACTTGTTCTCGCGATAAAACCTTCAATGCAACGGCATTCCATTTCGATATCACGCAGCCGCGCCAAGGGATCACGACTCATAAATCAGTTCCCTATCTTCGTTGATGCTGGCCAGCACAAAGGGGTTGGTGATGCAGTTTTCTCCAATCGTCAAATCAACATCGCGACCCAGAAGCGATTCCAGATCATTCAGCAGCCCAAAATGACGATCAAAGATTCCGGGGTGGAGCGGCGGTTGAAAAATCACCCAGAAATCAACGTCGCTCGCCTCAAGGTCAAAATCATCACCGCGAGCGGTCGAGCCGAAGATCTCAAGCCGCGCCACACCATGCCGGTGACAGATCGTGTGATCTCGTTCTTCCGAAGGGCAATTTCAGAACGCATATCTCAAGCCTCTTGCTTCACATAATGACATATAGGTTGTCAGGTTGGTGATAGCAGTCATGGCCTCTCACGGCAGGAGGAAGCAGTCTCCCAACTGCACCGCCGCGCGGGTCACTTGATCAATCATCCCTTGGTGATAGGTCTGCACCGGCCTCATGGTTCACTTGTGGTGCATCAATCAACCTGGAAATTGTGATAAACAGGGTGAGAATCCGAGATCGTAACAGCGTTAAAATCATCCCGGATTCAAAAGTTAATGCCATTGCCCCTGCTGGCCATCACTGTCTCCACGGCAAATGACCTGTTAAGCTCCTGGATGGTCAGAAGGCGGATCTGTAATGTTTTTGCAACCAATCGAGCAGGCGATGTGAGAAACATTTGATGGATCACGACTGTCACCGCATTCCCGTGAAGGCGCAACTGGCCACGCAGCCGCTCGGTATTGCCGGAATCGTTACGGCCGCACGGCGCAATGTGCTCGAGATCATTCCTGAATTGGCCACGCGGCAACCGATGGTCTCCGGCAAGGTCTTCAGACGCTGGCACATGGTCATGGATCCGGATGGTCTGAGGCACATCTTGCGTGACCGGGTCGACGATTATCCGAAATCAGAAGTCGCAAAGGGAGTTGTCCGCCCGGCGATTGGTAACAGTTTGTTTGTGGCCGAAGGCAGTGACTGGCTGCGACAACGCAGAACCGCCGCCGGTGCTTTTACCAGCCGTGCCATTCGGCGCATCGGACCGGTCATGACAGCTGCTGCCGAACGACTGGTCTCACGCGTCAAATCCGCCGCACCCGCCACTCTCGATATGTGTGAGGAATTCACGGCTGCGACCTTTGAAGTGATCAGCGATGTCACCTTCGGTGACGGTGTTGGCATGCAGCGTGACCTCGTCAATCGTGCCATCAGTTCTTATCTTGCCGGTGCGGCACGTGCTTCGGTACTGGATATCATCGGAGCCCCGGCCTGGATACCGCGACTGCGCACCCTGGTCACTGATCCGGCGGTGCGCGACATGAAACGAATTGCCGAACAGGTGATTGCCCAACGGGCCGCCAATTCCGAGAATGATGGCGACGATCTCCACAGTTTATTGGCGAACGGACTCGACCCGGAAACCGGACGTCCCATGACTCGGACAGAACTGCGCAACAATCTTCTGACCTTTATCGTTGCCGGACATGAAACGACCACATTGGCATTGACCTGGTCGCTGTATCTCCTCGCATTTGATCAACAGATCCAGGATCAGGCTCGTCGGGAAGTTCGGACAATGATTTCAAGCGGGCGACTGTCCGCCGCAGACATTTCCCGGCTGCCAACAATTCGACAGATCGTCCTGGAATCCATGCGTCTTTATCCACCCGCTGCACTTCTGCTCAGAACGTCCCGCGTTCAAGACGAAATCTGCGGACGTGAGGTGCGGCCCGGGGACATGATGATGCTGCCAATTTATGCCTTGCACCGCAATATCTGTTATTGGGACAATCCGGATGGTTTTGAACCGCAAAGATTTGCAGATTCCAAAACCGCCAATTCACCTGCATATCTTCCTTTCGGCGCGGGTCCGCGCGCTTGTATCGGCTCTGGCTTTGCAATGCAGGAAGCGATCATCCTGCTCGCTGCACTCATCAGGGATCTGCATTTTATGCTTGCGCCGGGCCAACAACCGGAACCGGTGATGGTACTGACATTGCGCCCCCGGAAGGGAATCCGGTTCAACGTCGCGCCGCTGGGATAAGAATCACTGAATCCTCGCACGGCCATCGCGCAAGGCAGGGCACCTGTGCGTGATGCTTGCGCGTCATTTTCCTGTCAATGCAGTTTGCCGTCCTTGGGAAATCCGCGCGGCGGCCGTGTTCCCACCCTGCCGCGCCGACCCAGCCAAGGTTGCAGTTCTTTAACCGTGCGCTGTCGTCCACCGGCATCACGCCATTGCAACCCGTCAGCGATCGCAAAGACTTGCATATCGGCCAATTCACCCACATCCGTCTTTTGCGCACGCACGCCCTTCCCCCGCGCATGCGTCGGAAGCTCTTCAAGTGGAAAAATCAGGAACTTTGAGCGGTGACTCACGGATGCGACATGGTCACCCTTAGCGACTGTACAAACTCTGACCAGATCAGGTACATGCAGATTCATGATCTGTTTGCCCTTCTTCTGAACTGTCAAGGTTTCCCCTTCGTCGACAAGAAAAGCATAACCAGAGCTTGATGCCACAAGCAGTTTGCGTCCCGGCTCGTGAACAAGCAGGTTCACAATGCCGCATTCATTAGGCAGATCCACAATCAGCCGCACGGGCTCACCCAGACCGCGCCCACTCGCCAACGAGGCGGCAGTCAAAGTATAGAAACGCCCGTTTTCGGCGCACATGATCAGCCGATCCGTGGTGCGTGCGTGAAATACGAACTTTCCTGCATCTCCATCGCGATAGCGAAATTCCTGATCAAGCGGCACGTGGCCCTTGACTGTGCGAATCCAACCGGCCTGTGAACAGATCACGGTAATTGGCTCGCTTTCAATCATCGATTCCATCGAAATGGTCTCAATGGTTTGCAATTGTGCGAAACCGGTGCGGCGGTGGCCGCCCCCTGTCGCCGCAAACTGCTGGCGAACTTCCCTGATTTCCTCTGCCAGACGGCGTGTTTGCACCTTTGGGTCCTCGAGCAGATCACTCAGTTCCAATCGCTCCCTGGTCAGCGAGTCAAACTCGCGCTTCAGTTCCAATTCTTCCAGCTTGCGCAGGCTTCGCAAACGCATGTTGAGAATTGCATCAGCCTGTATTTCCGACAGGGTAAACTCATCCATCAGCATCTTCTTGGGCGAATCTTCAAAACGGATGATCGCAATGACCCGATCAAGATTGAGAAAGGTCGTGATAAAACCCTCGATAATCTCCGCCCTTCGATCAATCTGCGCCAGACGATGCTTTGAGCGGCGCAACAGCACATCCCGTCGATGGTCAAGGAATGCCGTCAACACGTCTTTGAGCGAGCAGACACGCGGTGTTCTTCCATCAATGAGGACATTCATATTCAATGAAAAACGAGTCTCGAGATCGGATTGTCGAAACAACGTTTCCATCAGCATGTCGGGATTGACGTTGCGCGTGCGTGGTTCGAGGACAATACGGATATCTTCGGCCGATTCATCACGAATATCAGCGAGCATCTGAATCTTCTTGCTTTGGATCAGTTCAGCAATACGTTCAATCAGACGAGACTTTTGCACCTGATAAGGGATTTCGGTGATGACGATCTGCCAGCTTCCCCGTGTCAGTTCCTGACGTGTCCAACGGGCCCGAAGGCGCAGACTCCCGCGCCCAGTCTGATAAGCGTCAAGGATCTTGTCTTCCGGTTCAACGATCACGCCGCCCGTTGGAAAATCAGGGCCGGGAACATGTTTGACCAAGGTCGCATCGCGCGCATCCGGTGATTTCAACAGATGAAGACAGGCATCACAGAGTTCACCGATATTATGCGGCGGAATATTGGTTGCCATGCCAACGGCAATGCCACTGGCACCATTTGCCAGCAAGTTTGGAATTTTCGCCGGAAGCACCACAGGCTCTTCCAGCGTCCCATCGTAATTGGACTGAAACTCCACCGCATTCTCGTCGAGCCCATCAAGGAGGGATTCGGCTGCAACCGTCAGGCGTGCCTCAGTATAACGTTCGGCAGCCGCCCCATCACCATCGATATTGCCAAAATTTCCCTGCCCGTCGACCAGCGGATAACGCATGTTGAAATCCTGGGCGAGCCGCACCAGTGCATCATAAATCGCCTGGTTGCCGTGGGGATGAAAATTCCCCATGACGTCGCCGGAGATCTTGGCTGACTTGCGGAATGCACTTGTTGGCGAAAGTTTGAGTTCCCGCATTGCAAACAGGATACGCCGATGGACCGGTTTCAATCCATCACGCGCATCAGGAAGTGCCCGATGCATGATGGTCGATAAAGCATATTGAAGGTAACGGTCGCTGATGGCCTCCTTCAACGACTCACTCTGTATCTGCTGTTCTTCTACTGCCCTGTTCATAGGACGACTCCTTAACGCAGTCCCTGCATTCATGCCAATCATGGAATCGACATGTCCGAACGAAATGATCTGAATCGCCGCTGCGGTGAAGCGATCACCGGTGCAGAAGGGAGCAGCAAATGGGTCGCTCAGCGCTGACCGCCCCATCACCTGATCATCTTGCGACAACGTCGCAGATCACCACTCGTCGCCACCAACCGGCGGGCCTGGACCGTCGGGCTGACATAAGACCGTTGAGGTCACATTTTTCCAGATGCAGGTGATTCGCGTTGACGTTAAAGTCGAGAGGATGAATGCACGTGGTGAAATATGAAGGCAAAAAACGACAAAACCCGCACGGTGCTGATTACGGGCTGCTCATCCGGCATTGGCTACGATGCGGCCCATCGTTTGCGAAATCGCGACTGGCATGTCGTGGCATCCTGCCGTCAGGAAGCAGATTGTGAAAGACTCCGGGAGGAGGGTTTTACCAGTCCCAGATTGGATTACGCCGACGAAAGCTCTATCGAGTCGACCGTCGCTGCCACTCTTGCGGCAACCAACGGACGGCTTGATGCATTGTTCAATAACGGTGCCTTCGCAATTCCCGGTGCAATCGAAGACGTACCCCGTCAGGCCATGCGCGAGATTTTTGAAACCAACTTTTTTGGCTACCATGATCTGACATGTCGGATTCTTCCGACCATGCGCCGGCAGGGTTTCGGACGAATTGTCAATTGTTCGTCGATTTTGGGTTTCATAACCCTGCCCTTGCGTGGCCCCTACAATGCCACCAAATTCGCGCTCGAAGGTCTGACCGACACCTTACGCCTTGAGTTGCGTCAGACCGGCATTCATGTCGTGTTGATTGAGCCGGGGCCAATCACAACGCGAATTCGTGAAAACTCTCGCCCCCATTTCGAGAAATGGGTCAACTGGAAACAATCACCTTATCTTGATCATTACCGGGAGAAACTGATCCCGCATCTATCGGCGACCCAACCGCCCAAGGTGCCGTTTGAATTGCCGCCGGAGGCCGTTACGCGCAAGCTTATACATGCCCTTGAATCACCGCATCCGAAACCACGATATCTGGTGACAACACCGACCTATATTGCGGCAATCCTGAAACGCGTTTTGCCCGCAACGGCGGTCAACAGATTGTTCGCCCGGGCTGTATGAGTTTTTCAGATGCGCGGTGATCCTTTTTTCATTGCAGCAGCAGTTGCCTCACTCGCGGTTGTCGTTGTCCTTGCTATCGGCATCGGCGGCTACGCGCGAGGTGGTGAATTTAATCGGAAATACGCCAATCGGTTGATGCGCCTGCGAATCCTGACCCAGGCAATTGCTGTTCTGCTGATTTGTCTATTCGTATTCATGAAAGGAAGGTAGCGACGAACGATGGTTGTTTTGAATAAAATCTACACCCGCACAGGTGATCGCGGAGATACAGCGCTTGGCGATGGAACGCGCGTGCGCAAGGATGACAAGCGGGTTGAGGCTTACGGCACCGTCGATGAGCTCAATTCAGCGATTGGCGTGGCACGACTGGAAACATCAGCCGAACGCGCCAGCAAGCTTGCGACCATACAAAACGATCTTTTTGATCTTGGTGCTGATCTCTGTCGCCCCGAATCCGAGCGCGACCGATCAGGCGACAATCCTCCCCTCCGTATGACCGCTGCGCAGACCGCACGGCTCGAACAGGAAATCGACACAATGAATGCAGCGCTTGCCCCACTGCGCAGTTTTGTCCTCCCGGGCGGCAGCCGTGAAGCCGCCAATTTGCATGTCTGCCGGACTCTCGCACGGCGGGCCGAACGACTGACAACAAGTCTTGCTGAACAGGCAGTCATCAACGAGCATGCACGCACATATCTGAATCGGCTGTCGGATTGGTTTTTTGTCGCTGCGCGCGCGGCAAACGATAACGGTGCCGACGACATTCTCTGGGTTCCCGGGGCCAACCGCGAATGAAGACAGGTGGTAAATTTCAACAGGTCATACCGATTATCAGGGCTTGAACTCACTATTTTCTGTCCGGATTCATGGCAGCAGGACTCGGCCCCGCTGCCAGCTGAACCCATGCCGGAACGCCTGCTGTCCTCATCCGAACTTCCAGACCCTGCCACGCGTCACGTAGTGATCATGTTGTATCAGTTGTGATCCGGTGGCGTTGACTGGGTATATTGGAGTCGAATACCGAGCTGTTGAAACGCCTGTGCCTGCAACGCGGTGGGCCGTGCCACCATGGGGATGCGTTGGGTGTCCGGGAAACGGGGCACCTCCGTGTTGTGGGCGATGGTGCCCAGATCATCCAGAAGGAGTCACACCATGCCAAAATCGGGCGACTCCGGTGATCAATCCATATCAGCAGAGTTGAGCGTACGAACTATACGATGTTCTTTAAGTCCAGAGTGCCGCGAGCGGGAAGCTGATGGCATCAAAAGGTGGTTGTGAG